>DATCWO010000312.1:0-8899 GCA_036566325.1 Burkholderiales bacterium
GATTCGGGACGAGACGGACCGCGGTGTGCTGATGATCGGCGACCCGCGTCTGGCGACCAAGGCCTATGGCAAGAAACTGGTCGCGAGCCTGCCGGCCATGCGTCGCACGCGCGAACTCGCGGTGGTGGAACAGTTTTTCCAAAGCGGCCCGCCCGACGAGGCGGCCGCCTGATTCGTTAGCTTTTCGCGCCCCACAGACGCCACCATGGGTTTTCCTTGGTCGGTGCCTTGCCTTGCAGATAGGGGCTGTCGGGGAAGTTAGTTTGCAGTACGCGGCGCGCATCGTCGCGCAATGCCTCCATGCCCATGCGATCGTAGGCCACGGCCATGAGGTAAAGCGCTTCTTCACGCGCGGGCGTTTCCGGATAGGTCTTGACCGCGTACTGCGCGCGATTGGCGGCGGCCAGGTAGGCGCCGCGCCGCATGTAATAGCTCGCGACGTGCACTTCGTGGGCGGCCAGCGCGTTGACGATGTAATTCATGCGCGCCAGCGCGTCTTCCGCATACTTGCTTTCGGGATAGCGGGTGACCAGTTCGCGAAAGGCGTTGAACGCATCGCGCGCCGAGCGCGGATCGCGTTCGGCCGGATCCTGATCGGCAAGCTGCGCGAGCATGCTCTGGTCTTCGTAGAAATTCGCCACGCCCTTCAGATAGTGGGCGTAATCGACGTTCGGATGGTTGGGGTGCAGTTTGATGAAGCGATCGCACGCCGCGACGGCCGATGCGGTTTCGCCTTCACGGTAGTAGGCGTAGGCGATTTCCAGTTGCGCCTGCTGCGCATAGCGCCCGAAGGGGAAGCGCGCTTCGAGTTTCTCGAAGTACTGCACCGCCTGCGTGTAATTGCCGCTGTTCATCATGTCGCGCGCTTCGCTGTATAGCCGTTGCGCCGACCAGCCGGCCGTTTCGTCCTCGTTGGTCGCCCCCAGGCCGCAGCCCGCCAGCAACAGGGCCATAAGCAATAACGCTACACTACGCTTCATGCATTCCATCCCGATCGGTGACCACAGCGGAGAGATTTCCGCGCCGGATTATATCGCGCCGCTTGCGGCAGATATCCCAACCGATTTGGCTGGTTTGCGGCTCGATCAGGCACTGGCCCGATTGTTCCCGCAGCATTCGCGCAGCCGGCTCCAGCACTGGGTGCGTGAAGGGCGGGTGACGCTGAACGACGGCCCGGCCGATCCCAAACGCAAGGTTTACGGCGGCGAGCGGGTGGCGGTGGCGCCCCAGGCGCAGCCCGGGGAAGGGCCGGACCGCGCGGAGGCCATTGCGCTGTCCGTCGTCCACGAGGACGAAACCCTGCTTGTCATCGACAAACAGGCGGGCTTGGTCGTGCACCCGGGCAGCGGCAATTGGGACGGTACGATGCTCAACGCCCTGCTGTATCACGCGCCGCAACTGGAAGGCATTCCACGCGCCGGCATCGTGCATCGGCTCGACAAGGAAACCAGCGGCCTGCTGGTGGTGGCTAAAACGCTGGAGGCGCAGACCGATCTCGTACGTCAATTGCAGGCAAGAACCGTGAAGCGCGAATACCTGGCTCTCGTGCATGGCGTCGTGAACATAGGTGGCACTGTGGATGCGCCGATCGGCCGGCATCCGGTCGAGCGCGTGCGCATGGCCGTCACGGCGCACGGCAAGCCGGCACGGACGCACTACAGCGTGCTCGAATCATTCGAGCGCGCGACCTTGCTGCAATGCCGGCTCGATACCGGCCGAACTCACCAGATTCGCGTGCACATGCACTCCATCGGTCATCCGCTCGTCGGCGATCCGCTCTATGGCAGGCGCCTGGGGCGTGGTGCGACGGCGGATTTCAGGCGTCAGGCACTGCATGCCGAGCGACTCGGGCTGATACATCCGGCTACGGGCGAAGCGTGCGCCTGGTCATCGCCGCTGCCCGAAGATCTGAGAGCGTTGCTGCAAACCCTGCGAGAGTCCGACGCATGAGCGCCGCCTATCATCCCGACTGGATCGTGCCGGACTGGCCTGCCCCGTCGGCGGTGCAGGCGCTGATCACCACGCGCGAGGGCGGCGTCAGTCATGGCGCGTATGCTTCGCTCAATCTAAGCACCCGGGTGGGCGACGACCCGATCGCGGTCGAACGTAACCTCGAAACCCTGCGCAGCGTGTTGCCCGGCGATCCGATCTGGTTGCATCAAGTGCACGGCGCGGACGTCGTCGATGCGGAATCGGCCCTGCCGTTCACCTCGGCCGATGCTGCCGTGGCGCGTTCACGGCACATTGTCTGTGGCGTCATGACTGCCGACTGTATGCCGGTGTTGCTTGCGCACAAGAAGGGCCACGCGGTCGGTGTTGCGCATGCGGGCTGGCGCGGCATGGCGGGCGGCGTGATCGAAGCGACGCTGGCGCGCATGAATGTGCCGGCGGCCGATACGATGGCTTATCTCGGGCCGGCGATTTCGCAGCAGGCCTTCGAAGTTGGGCCGGATGTGTACGAAGCGTTTGTCAATAACGATAACGAAACAAGCGCGGCCTTTGCGCCCGCTGCATCAGGGAAATTTCATGCTGATCTTTATGCATTGGCGCGCCGGCGCCTTGCGCGCGCCGGTGTGCGCGATGTCTACGGCGGCGGTTTCTGCACGTACACCGAACGCGAGCGTTTCTACTCCTATCGCCGCGACCACGTCACCGGTCGCATGGCCAGCCTCATCTGGCTCGACTGAAGCATGAGTTCGCTCGGCTATATCGTGGCGGCCGCGATCGCCGGCGGCGTCCTGTCCATCATTTGCGCGGCCATCGTGTCGTTCAGTGCGCGGCAGAACTGGATCAATCCCCTCATCAGTTTCGCCATCGGCGCTTTGCTCGGAGCGGCATTCCTCGACATCCTGCCCCACGCCCTGCAGACATCCGACCCACATACCGTCGCGGCAACCGTACTGTTCGGCATCCTGGTTTTTTTCATTCTCGAGAAGCTGGTGCTGTGGCGCCATTGCCATCTGGAGGAGTGCGAGGCGCATGATCCGCCGGCGCTCGGTATCGCGTCGGCACATTCGCATCAGCACAACAATCACGACAACGGCGATCATGGCCGCAGCGGCCTGCTTATTCTCGTCGGCGACAGTTTTCACAATTTCGTCGATGGCGTGCTAATCGCCGCGGCGTTCATGGAAAGTACGTCGCTCGGCATCGTCACTGCAACCGCGGTCATTGCACACGAAGTGCCGCAGGAAATCGGCGATTTTCTGATTCTCTTACACTCGGGTTACAGCAAGACCAAAGCGTTCGCGCTCAATCTGCTGTCGAGTCTGGCGATGTTGCTGGGTGCGCTGCTGGCGTATTTCGCGCTGCAACTGGTGACGGGCGCGATCGACGTACTGCTAGGATTGGCCGCAGCGAGCATGATTTACGTGGCCGTGGCGGATTTGATCCCCGGGCTGCACAAGCGGCCTGAATTGCGAGCGACGGCGCAGCAGGTGGTGTTGATCGTGCTGGGTATTCTGACGGTGTGGCTGGTCGGTGAATTCACGCATTCGCAAGAGCACGCCGACATCCATGCCCCGGTGGAAATACACGCGCCGGCGATGCAGACCCACTAAGCGTCCGGGTTGTGGTCGCGTTGCTTGCGCCGCTTGCGTGTGGGCGCGCCGACGATGTACCAGAACAGCAGCAGCGGCGCGAGGCCATAGAAAAAGAACGTTGCCAGGCCGGCGACGAGGCTGGGTTCTGTGACCGCCATCAGGATGGTGACGTAGAGCCAGGCGATGGCGATGATGTACATGTGCGGATGCGCAATAACAATGAGGCAGTGGGTCGATTGTAGCGGCAGGTGTAGAGCCTCAACAGTCAGGAAAAAATAATGCGAATACTGGTGACAGGTGCGGCAGGATTCATTGGCGCGGCGTTGAGCGAACGATTGCTGGCGCGCGGTAGTGCGGTGATCGGCATTGACAACCTCAATGACTACTACGACGTCAAGCTCAAGGAAGCGCGCCTGGCGCGCCTGACCTGGAATCCCGCCTTCGATTTCCGCCGCATCGATATCGCCGATCGCGACGCCATGCACGAAATGTTCGCGCGAGAGCGCTTCGATGCCGTGGTGAACCTCGCCGCGCAGGCGGGCGTGCGCTATTCCGTTTTGCATCCGGAAAAATATATTGACGCGAACGTGGTCGGATTCGGCAATGTGCTGGAAGGCTGCCGTCATGGCGGCGTGAAGCACCTGGTGTATGCCTCCACCAGTTCGGTGTACGGCCTCAACAGCAAGCTGCCGTTTTCGGAACATGACCACGTCGATCATCCGGCTTCGCTGTATGCGGCGACCAAGAAAGCCAACGAACTGATGGCGCATACCTATGCGCACCTGTTCGATCTGCCCTGCACAGGGCTGCGCTTTTTCACCGTGTACGGTCCATGGGGACGGCCCGATATGTCGCCGGTGCTGTTCGCGCGCGCCATGCTGGCAGGCGAACCGATTAAGGTATTCAACCACGGCAAGATGCAGCGCGATTTCACTTACATCGACGACATCGTCGAAGGCGTGCTGCGCGTGTTGGATCAGCCGCCCGCGCGCGGTGGCAAATCCGATACGCCGGCGACGAGCAGCGCGCCGTGGCGCGTGTACAACATCGGCAACAACGAACCGGTGTCGCTCATGCGCTACATCGGAGTGTTCGAGGAGTGCCTGGGCGTGAAGGCGAAGCTCGATCTGCTGCCCATGCAACCGGGTGACGTGGAGGCAACCGCTGCCGACATCACGTTGCTGAACGAGGCGGTCGGTTTTCATCCCAGCACGCCGATCGAGGAAGGCGTGAAGCGTTTCGTGGCGTGGTATCGCGAGTTCTATCGCATCTGAGTGCGGGTTGACGCCCGTAATGTTGCAGTGCAATACTGCCCGCCACATCGTCGTGCGCGGCCTCGCGCCATCCTGAAGCATCTCCGTGCATCCGGCCTGGGTTTCACCATTTTCCTATGCAGCGTTTTCCGGCCAGGGTTTCCTGGCCGCGCTATTCGCTGCCTCCGGTGACGAGACGCGCACCGCTTTTGCGCCCGGCTCCGCCCTGTGGTCCAGCCTCGTCGAGGCGCAAACCGACTACCAGACGCAGTACGTCGCGTTGTGGCATGGCGCGCTCAGTCGTAGCCAGGGACGGAAGATCGCCCCCGTCATCGAGCCCGAGCAGGGCGATCGGCGTTTCAACGGTGCCGCGTGGCGCGACAATCCATACTTCGATTTCCTCAAACAGAACTATTTGCTGCAGTCGCGCGCATTACACCGCTTTGTCGATGCGCTCGATATCGACGAGGCGGTGCGGCAACGCTTGCGTTTCTGTGCGCGGCAACTGACCGATGCGTTGAGTCCCACGAATTTCGTCGCCACCAATCCCGACGCGCTCAATGTCGCGGCCATGACGCAGGGGGAAAGCCTGCTGCGCGGCATGCAGAATCTTCATGCCGATCTCGCTAGGGGCAAGCTGTCCATCACCGATGAAGCCGCCTTCGCGGTCGGCGTCAATCTGGCGACGACCCCCGGCAGCGTCATTTACGAAAACGACGTGATGCAGTTGATCCAGTACGCGTCGATAACGGATTCCGTGCGGGCACGGCCTCTGGTCATCGTGCCGCCCTGCATCAACAAATATTACGTCCTCGATCTGTCACCACATAACTCATTCGTGCGCTACGCGGTGGAGCAGGGCAACACCGTTTTCATGATCTCGTGGCGCAATATCGAAGCGGATGGCAGGCACCTGACATGGGACGACTACATCGAGCGCGGCGTACTCAAGGCTATCGAAATTGCGCGTG
This sequence comes from Burkholderiales bacterium, assembly GCA_036566325.1. GTDB lineage: Bacteria > Pseudomonadota > Gammaproteobacteria > Burkholderiales > SG8-39 > ZC4RG42. The sequence goes on from DATCWO010000312.1 coordinate 5,767, forward strand.
CAGTGCGCGAAGCGGATGAGGTGAATACGCTCGGCTACTGCGTCGGCGGAACGATGCTCGGCACGGCGCTGACGGTTCTCGCGGCGCGCGGCGAACAACATGTCGGCAGCGCCACCCTGGTTGCGACCATGCTCGATTTTTCCGATACCGGCGAGATCGGCATGTTCGTCGATGAAGCGACGGTGAGCGGATTCGAGGCCGCACTGGCGCAGGGAGGCGTGCGAGCAGGACGCGATCTCGCTGCGGTGTTTGCCGCGGTGCGCGGCAACGATGTGATCTGGCCTTATGTGGTGAACAACTATCTGCTGGGCAAGGCGCCCGCCGCCTTCGACATCCTTTACTGGAACGAGGACTACGCCGATCTGCCCGGCCCCTGGTATTGCTGGTACCTGCGTCACACCTATCTGGAAAATAATCTGCGCCAGCCGAACGCCGTCGCGGTGTGCGGGCAGCCGCTCGATCTAGGTCGCGTGACGATTCCGGGCTATGTACTGGCGACGCGTGAAGACCACATCGTGCCCTGGCAGACGGCGTATCGATCGATGCAATTGCTCGACGGCGAGCATCGCTTCGTCCTCGCGGCGAGCGGGCATGTGGCGGGCATTCTCAATCCGCCTGCGCAGAACCGACGCAGCTACTGGTCAAGCGACACGGTGCACGAAGCGCCTGACGCGTGGTTCGCTGCGGCGACCGAACATGTAGGTAGTTGGTGGATCGATTGGGACGCCTGGCTTGCGCGGCACGCGGGCGGTTCGGTGCCGGCTCCCGAACGCGTTGGCAGCGCGCAGTACGGCGCGATCGAAGATGCGCCGGGGCGCTATGTCAAACAGCGTGCGCATTGAGATGGACGAAAATGTGCATGCCATAATGCGCGCCCTGCGAGGGGTGATGGTTTGAGCAAGAGAATCGAAGACGAGGTGGCGCGGCAACGCATTGCGCTGGTGACCGGCGGCATGGGCGGCCTGGGCGAAGCGATGAGCGTGAAGCTGCGCGACGCGGGCCATCGGGTCGTGGTCACGTATACGCCGGAGAGTGTGAGCGTCGATGAATGGTTGAGCCTGCAGCGGACGCGCGGCTATGCTTTCGACGCGTATCCGGTCGATGTCGCCGATTACGAATCGTGCCGGCGCTGCGTTGCGAGCGTCGCCTCCGACATCGGGCCGATCGACATCCTGATCAACAACGCCGGTATCACGCGCGACGCCAGTTTCAAAAAGATGGGCAAGGTCGATTGGGATGCCGTGTTGCGCACCAATCTCGACAGCGTGTTCAACATGACCAAGCCGGTGTGCGACGGCATGGTGGAGCGCGGTTGGGGGCGCATCATCAACGTCAGTTCCGTGAATGCATCGAAGGGTGCGTTCGGCCAGACCAATTATTCCGCGGCCAAGGCCGGGATTCACGGCTTCAGCAAGGCCCTGGCGCTCGAAGTCGCGCGCAAGGGCGTGACGGTTAACACGATTTCACCCGGTTACATCGCGACCAAGATGGTCGCGGCGGTGCCGAAAGAAGTACTGGAAACGAAGATCCTGCCGCAGATTCCGGTTGGCCGCCTCGGTCGACCGGAGGAGATCGCCGCGTTGGTGGTGTATCTGAGTTCCGACGACGCGGCCTTCATTACCGGGGCCAATATCGCCATCAATGGCGGTCAGCATATGCAATAGGAAAGCACCGGCTTTCCGCATGGAGCAGGAACCATGGCCGAAACTCTCAGGCTCATCAAGAAATATCCTAATCGGCGTCTGTACGACACCAAGATGTCCTGTTACATCACGCTTGCCGATGTAAAACAGTTGGTGATCAAGCAGGAATGTTTTCAGGTCGTCGATGCCAAGACCGGCGACGATCTGACGCGCTCGATCCTGTTGCAGATCATTCTGGAAGAAGAATCGGGTGGGTCGCCGATGTTCACGCACGATGTACTGACGCAATTCATCCGCTTCTACGGCAATGCCATGCAGGGTTTCATGGGCGAATATCTGCAGCGCAACCTCCACGCCTTTATCGACTTCCAGAAGACCATGCAGACATCGAGCGGCGCCGCCGATCCGGGCAAGCCGAGCCCTGAAATGTGGGCGCAGTTCATGACCTATCAGGCGCCGGCCGTGCAGAATCTGATGTCGGCGTATATGGAGCACAGCAAGACCATGCTGGAGCAGATGCAGCAGCAGTTCCAGGCACAAAGCCAGAATTTTCTGGCCAGCTTCCAGTTTCCGGGTTTCGGCACGCCGCCGCAGAGTGGGACAAACGGCGCGAAAACCGAGCAGAATGCACAACCCGAAACACCGAACAAAGAACCGGGCCACTAAGGCGGCTCCAACGTATTCACGTTCATCCGCGGCCTTGCTGCGGCCTTTCATCCGAATCAATGAGTAAAGTACCAAAAGTAGGTTTCGTTTCGCTCGGCTGCCCCAAGGCGCTGGTCGATTCCGAGCGCATCCTCACCGAGTTGCGCGCCGAGGGCTACGCCATTTCGCCTTCGTATGACGGGGCGGATCTGGTCATCGTCAACACCTGCGGCTTTATCGATGCAGCCGTCGAAGAATCGCTCGATGCCATCGGCGAAGCACTATCCGAAAACGGCAAGGTGATCGTCACCGGCTGTCTTGGTGCCAAGGGCACGGTCGTGCAGGATGTACATCCGTCAGTGCTGGCCGTGACCGGTCCACATGCAACCGACCAGGTGATGTCGGTGGTGCATCAGCACTTGCCCAAACCGCACGATCCGTTCACCGATCTGGTACCGCCGGCGGGCATCAAGCTCACGCCGAAGCACTACGCCTATCTGAAAATTTCGGAAGGCTGCAATCATCGCTGCTCCTTCTGCATCATTCCGTCCATGCGCGGCGATCTGGTCAGCCGTCCGGTCGGCGAGGTGATGAAGGAAGCCGAGAATCTGGTCAGGTCGGGCGTGAAGGAACTGCTCGTCATTTCGCAGGACACCAGCGCCTACGGCGTCGATGTGAAATACCGCACCGGCTTCTGGAACGGCCGCCCGATGCGTACGCGCATGCAGGATCTCGCCGTCGCGCTGGGCGAACTCGGTGTGTGGGTGCGCATGCATTACGTCTATCCCTATCCGCACGTGGACAACATCGTGCCGTTGATGGCGGAAGGGAAAATCCTGCCCTAT
>DATCWO010000002.1:0-9019 GCA_036566325.1 Burkholderiales bacterium
AGTTCCGTATTCGGCGCAACCACTTAGAATCGCAAAACAAAGCCGCGCCAGAAATTCCGCCGTCATATTGTCAGGACGTTGTCATATTGAATCGTGGGCACGTTTCGCTTATAGTTCGTCGGCCTTGAACGCATGCGTTCCCGCGTTGAGGTTACCTCCGAAAGGGCGCTCACCCGCTCTTCCTCCCTGTAGCGGCCCCTCGCGGGCCGCTTTTTTTTTGCTCGATTTCAGCCGTTATCCGCCACGTACAATCGCATCGTCGCAACGACGATCACATGATGTGAAACTCAGTTTTCTAGGTGCCGCCGGCGAAGTCACCGGTTCGTCTTATCTAGTTGAAACCGGTTCATGCCGCTTCCTGGTCGATTGCGGCATGTTCCAGGGCGATCGTGACGCCGATCGTAAGAATCTCGCCGCGCTGAACTTCGATGTACGCACCCTGGATTTCGTCTTGCTGACTCACGCGCACCTCGATCATTCCGGTCTGTTGCCGCGCCTGATCAATTTCGGTTACCGCGGCCCGGTCTATACCAGCACCGCCACCGCCGCCCTGCTCCCAACCATGCTCAAGGACAGCGCGCACATTCATGAAAAGGAAGCGATATGGGAAACCGCACGACGCCGTGCCAGACGCGGGCGTGACGCGCTGCCCGTGCGCGACGCCGCGCCGCTCTATACCGTCGCGCAAGCCGAAGCCTGCGCAACCCATCTGTATGGCCTGGATTACGACACCCCTTTTACGGCGCACGCCGACGTCGAGATACGCTTGCGCGACGCCGGTCATATCCTCGGCTCGGCCATTATCGAAGTCTGGGTGAAACACGCCGGCACGAAAAAGAAGATCGTCTTCTCGGGCGACCTGGGTCAGCCGGCACGACCGGTGCTGCGCGATCCGACACTGATCGACGAAGCGGACGTGCTGCTGGTCGAGTCCACTTACGGGAACCGCGATCATCGTCCGCTGAAAGCGACCATCGACGAGCTGGTAGAGGCGATCCAGACCACGTTCGACGGCCGCACCAGCGGCAACGTCATCGTGCCCGCCTTCGCGCTGGGGCGAACGCAGGATCTGCTGGTGCTGCTCGCCGATCTGGCGCAAAGCGGGCGTCTGCCGAACCTGCAAGTGTTTGTCGATTCGCCGCTCGCGACGGCCGCCACGCAGTTGACGCTACAGCACGCCCATCTGCTCGACGGGCAGTCGCGCCGTCTGTTCGGCGCCGCGCTCAAAGGCGAACTGCCGCTGCAGATCCGCTTCACCGAATCGGTCGAGGACTCCAAGGCGCTCAACAGCATCCGCTCCGGTGCCGTCATCATCGCCGCCAGCGGCATGTGCAATGCGGGGCGCATCAAACATCATCTGATGCAGAATTTATCGCGACCCGAATGCACCATTTTGTTCACGGGCTATCAGGCGCACGGGACACTGGGTCGCAAAATCGTGGACGGCATGCGCAACGTCCGCATCTTTCAGGAAGACGTGGCCGTCCGCGCACGCGTCTACACGCTGGGTGGTCTATCCGCTCACGCCGACCGGACCGCACTGTTGCACTGGCTCGGTGGTTTCAAACGTCCGCCGCAACAATGCTTCATCGTGCATAGCGAGCAGGAAATCGCTACGACATTCGCGGACACCGTGCGCGAGCAACTGGACTGGAACGTGATCATCCCGACGCAGGGCACGGTGGCGGAGATCGGTTGATTGTGAAGAACCGCCAGGAAGCTGACGCACAAAAAAAGCGCCCCGCTCTCCACTGTGCTTCTACGGCTCGATGCCCTGCACGTTGTCCAGCCGCTTCCAGCGAAAGATCACTTCGCGCATGCCCTTGTCGGATACCTGCACCGTGCGTTTCTGCGTCTGCTGGCCGTCGCTCGCGCTCACGGTGTACTGACCGGACGGAAGCCTGGCGAAAAACCATGGACCGTCCATCGCGCCTTCGAGCACTGTCGCGCCCTTGCGATCTTCGATGCGTACTGACACGTTCGCAAGATAAGCGCCGGCGGTCGCCGCCGTGACCACCTTGAGGTTGTAGCCCTCGGCTTTGACTTCTTTCAGCAAGGCTTCTCGCTCATCCAGGCCAATGCCGCCCGTCACATAAGGAAAAGGCGCCGCCACCTGTGTTTGCGCCTGCGCGTGAATTGCCAATCCGGCCAATACCACCGCCAGGATCAGACGTCGAAGCAAGGAACGCATGTCATGACCTCCATACAAATGAATGTGCGATTCTTTTGAATCATCCGCGTGCATTAACGAATTCCATCAACCGGCATTTTCCGGAATATCAATTTCGCCCTGCGCCGCACGCAGCGCATCGTCCACGGTTTCCAGCCAGATGAAACGCATGCGCTGCTTGGCGCTTTCCGGTATGTCGACGAAATCCTTGCGATTGCGGGCCGGCAACATCACCGTCTTGATGCCGGCGCGCATCGCAGCCAGCACCTTTTCCTTGATGCCGCCAACCGGAAGCACGAGGCCGCGCAAGCTGATTTCGCCGGTCATCGCCATGTCCACCGGTACTGCGCGGTCGCTGTAGAGTGACATCAACGCCATGAACATCGCCACGCCCGCACTCGGTCCATCCTTCTGGATTGCGCCGGCCGGCACGTGGATATGCACGTCGGTTGTATCGAACGCGGCCGGATCGAGCCCGAGCGCCTGCGCACGCGACTTCACCAGGGTCAGCGCGGCCTGCGCGCTTTCCTTCATCACATCGCCGAGTTGTCCGGTGAGAATCTGCTTGCCGCTGCCGGGCATGCGACTCGCCTCGATAAACAGGATGTCACCGCCCACCGGTGTCCACGCAAGTCCGGTCACGACGCCAGGCACTGCGGAACGTTGCGCGACTTCGCTCTCGAAACGAGTGGGGCCGAGAATTTCTTCCAGGTCGCTTGCATCGACCCGAATCGGCGCGGACTGCCCTTCGGCGATGCGCACCGCGACATGGCGCAGCACACCGCCGATCTCCCGCTCGAGATTGCGCACGCCGGCTTCACGCGTGTAGTCGTTGATGATGGCGACGAGCACCGCATCGCCCATCTGCAGCTGATCGACATGCAGGCCGTTGGCCTCCAGTTGCCGACGCACCAGATAGCGGTGTGCGATTTCGAGTTTCTCTTCGGCGGTGTAACCGGGCAGATGAATGATTTCCATGCGATCGCGTAACGGTCCGGGAATGCTGTCGAGCACGTTCGCGGTGGTAATGAACACGACGCGCGACAAGTCGTACGGCACGGCAAGATAGTTGTCGCGGAAGGTGTTGTTCTGCTCCGGATCGAGCACTTCCAGCAAGGCGGCGTTCGGATCGCCGTGGAAGCCCTGTCCGATCTTGTCGATTTCGTCCAGCATCATCACGCAATCGCGCGTTCCCGCTTTCTTGATCGCCTGGATGATGTTGCCCGGCAATGCGCCGATATAAGTGCGCCGATGGCCGCGAATTTCCGCCTCGTCGTGCACCCCGCCGAGCGACACGCGGACGAATTTGCGATGCAGCGCGCGCGCAATGCTTTGCCCCAGCGAAGTCTTGCCCACACCGGGCGGCCCGACGAAGCAAAGAATCGGCGCGTGGCCGCGCGGATTCAGCTTGCGTACGGCGAGAAATTCGACGATGCGCCGCTTGATCTTTTCCAGACCGTAATGGTCTTCGTCGAGAATGCGGCGCGCCTCGACAATATCGATGCTTTGCGTTTCGGGCTCGCGCCACGGCAGATCGACCAGCCAGTCGAGATAAGTGCGGGCGATGGAATATTCCGACGACGCTTCGGACATGCGTTCCAGTCGTTTCAGTTCCTTCTTCGCCTGCGTCTCGATTTCTTCCGGCATGCCGGCTTTGGCGATGGCTTCGGCCAGATCCTTCAGTTCGACGCCCACATCCGCGTCTTCGCCAAGCTGCTGCTGAATCTGCTTCATCTGCTCGCGCAGCAGGAATTCGCGCTGGCGCTCGTCCATGCTGGCTTTGGTGCGCTCGTCGATTTCGCGCGACAGGCGCAACACCTCGATGCGCTGACCGAGCAGTTGCAACACACGATCGACGCGCGTCGCGACATCGAGCGTTTCCAGAATGGTTTGCTTCTCGGCAACCTCGATGTCGAGAAAACCGGCTACGAGATCGGCCAGCCCGCCGGCCGAGCCGAATGCCTGCACCGCCTGCACGAGTTCATTCGGCGTCTGCGGCAACAGTTGCAACGCCGCCGCCGCGCGCTCGCGCAATTGCAGCAGGCGCGCTTCGATTTCCGGCGACTTGTCTTCCTCGGTAGCCAGCCGCTCCACCCGCGCAGCAAGATAAGGCAGGTCCGGCAGAAATTCGATGATGCGAAAACGCTGTTCGCCCTGGCACACCATGTGATGTGCGCCATCGGCAGTGGTGATGTAACGCAGGATTTGCGCAACCGTTCCCACCGAATGCAGATCGTCGGGCGACGGCGCCTCGACCGTGCCGTCGCGCTGCAACAGCAGTCCGATGGGGCGTTCGGCCTTGACCGCGGCCTGTGCCGCGGCGATCGACAGGTCGCGCCCGATCGTTACCGGCAGAATCATGCCCGGGAACAGCACCATGTTGCGCACCGGCACGAGCACCAGCGCATCCTCGGGCAGCGTCCATTCGGTTTCGTCCGCCGACGCCACCGCAGCAGGCGCTTCCGCGCCGATGGGCTCTTCGTCCGCGGGATTCACTTGATCGAGTCTGGTCATGCCGTTTTCCTCAAGGAAGCCTTGTCCTGCCTGTTCGAATTCAACCGACGCGCCGCAAACCGATGACCAGGCAACCGCTGTCCAGTCCACGTTCCAGCAATTCGTACCGCCCGGCCGGCAGCGGCAGGCGCCGCTCGAACGGACCGTAGGGAATCTCCAGGCGACGAATCGAGGCATGCCGCGCCTGCGCCGGCAAGGGACGCTCGCCATGAACGATCAGCGTCGCGCCGTCGAGTTGCACTTTCACGCGTTCGGCGCGCACGCCCGGCACCGCGTAGTAAAGCCAGATTTCACCGTGTGACTCGTAGACGTCGACCGGCGGCTCCCATGACGGCGGCCCGGCCGTTCGTCCACCCAGATGGAAAAACTGGCGATGCAGGCGATCGGCCCGGTCAAGCATATCCAGGGCTTCGGCCCACATGCCCCGTGCTGTTTGTCGAGATTGCATAGGTGGCTCCGGTCCGGCGAGCGCCGGGCTTGTTGGTCATACATGGCGACGCCCGCCCGGCTAATCAAGCCAGACCGGCGAGGAAATTGGAGTAGCCAGACGCTCCTCGCAGCGAGCTGAATGCGTTGCCGCTAGAGCTTTTCGACCGGCACGGCGCGTACAACGACTTCCTGCTGCCGAAAACGCGATTCGAGATGCCGCCGGTAATCGTGCCACCAGCAGCGGTCGAGTCGTTCGCACATCACTTCGAAAACAACGATGTCGGCATGGCGGCCGGTGCCCTCCGATGCCGTAACGCTCGGGGCGGGGGCGCGCAAATGTGTCGTCACGCCGCTGAAATGCGCAATGAGGTCACGCCGCATTTCATCGAGCACGGATTGCGGAAAAGGCTGCCCCTGGTGATCCTGCAGGGGCATGAGAATCTGCACCAGGTGTTCCATGCTGCACCTCCGTGAGGAGCAGGAAGCAAGGAGCGTGCGGGATTCAATCACAGTCACGCAGCGACATTGACCTGTGTACACAGTCTTCAATGCAAAAAGGGCGGCTCGCGCCGCCCCTTCCGCATCGCCCGTCAAGCCCCCCGCTATGCCGCGGCCTTCATGCGCGTACGCACGCTGCGTGCGGCTGTAACCATGTGGCGCAGCGCGTCTTCGGTTTCCGGCCACCCGCGCGTCTTGAGTCCGCAATCCGGATTGACCCACAAGCGATCCGCGTCGACGACTTCGCAGGCCTTGATGAGCAGACGCTCCATCTCCTGCCAATCCGGCACGCGGGGCGAGTGAATGTCATACACGCCCGGCCCGATCTCGTTGGGATAGTGGAACTCGCCGAAGCCGCTCAATAGTTCCATGTCGGAGCGCGATGTCTCGATGGTGATGACGTCCGCATCCATCGCCGCAATCGACGGCAGGATGTCGTTGAACTCCGAATAGCACATGTGGGTGTGGATCTGCGTGTCATCGCGTCGGCATGCGCTCGCGACCCGAAAAGCTTTCACCGCCCACGCCAGGTATTGCTGCCAGTCCGCGCGCTTGAGCGGCAATCCTTCGCGAAACGCCGGCTCGTCGATCTGGATCATCGCCACACCCGCACTTTCGAGATCGACCACCTCGTCCTGGATCGCCAGCGCAAGCTGCAGCGCGATCTGCTCGCGCGGCAGGTCGTCGCGCACGAACGACCATTGCAGCATGGTCACCGGTCCGGTCAGCATGCCCTTCACCGGTTTAGCGGTCAGGCTCTGCGCATAGCGTGCCCATTCGACGGTCATCGGTTGCGGCCGATGCACGTCGCCATAAATGATGGGGGGCTTGGCGCAGCGCGAGCCGTAACTTTGCACCCAGCCCTGTCCGGTGAAGGCATAGCCCGCCAGTTGCTCGCCGAAATATTCGACCATGTCGTTGCGCTCGGCCTCGCCATGCACCAGCACATCGAGACCAAGCGCCTCCTGCCGCGCGATCACGTCGCGGATTTGCGCCTGCATCGCCGCCACATAGGCCGGCTCGGCCAGTTCGCCGCGCTTGTACGCTGCACGTGCGCTGCGGATTTCGGCCGTCTGCGGGAAGGAACCGATCGTGGTGGTCGGAAAGCTCGGCAGCTTGAAGCGCCTGCGCTGCAAGGTCTGCCGCTGCGCGAACGGTGCGCGCCCGATGTTCGCCGCCTCGACCGCCCGCACCCGCTGCTCGACTGCCGCTTCATGCACGCGACGGGATGACGTGCGCGCTGCCCGAGCCTTGCTTGCGTCCACAAGCGTTGCAGCGATGTGCTCGAGGCCTTCGTTCAGTCCCGCGGTAAGCGTACTCACCTCTTCCAGCTTCTGCGTCGCGAACGCGAGCCATTGCTTGAGCTCCGCATCCAGCTGACTCTCCTGTTCGAGATCGACCGGCACATGCAGCAAAGAGCAACTCGGCGCAAGCCATAAGCGCTCTGCGAGCACGCTGCGCGCCGGCTCAATCTGCTCAAGCACTGTGCGCAGATCGCTGCGCCACACGTTGCGGCCGTCGATCACGCCTAACGAGAGCACCTTGTCGGTCGGATAGTCGTGCAGAAACGCGCCCAGTTGCGCCGGCGCGCGGCACAGGTCCAGATGCAGCCCCGCGACCGGCAGCCGCTTGAGGCGCCGCGCATGCACTGCGACGTCGCCGAAATAAGTGGCGAGCAGTAGTTGCGGTGAGCCCTTTACCAACTCCGCATAAGCCTCGCTCAGTGCATCGAGCCATTGCGCCGGCAGATCCAGCGTCAGCGCCGGCTCATCCAGTTGCACCCATTCGACCCCCGTTGCGACGAGATCCGCCAGCAGCTTGCGATAGGCATTCAACAAATCTGGCAACAGACTCAGGCGATCGAAGCCGCTCTGCTTTGCCTTGCCGAGCCACAGATAGGTGATCGGCCCGACCAGCACGGGTTTGACGCGCAGACCGAGCGCCTTCGCTTCGAGTACTTGCGCGAGCAGCGCTTGTGTGTCGGGCACGAAGCGCGTCGTGGCACTGAACTCCGGCACCAGATAGTGGTAGTTGGTGTCGAACCACTTGGTCATTTCCAGCGCCGGCTGTGCCGCCGTTCCGCGTGCCATGGCGAAATAGCGCTCCAGGGCGCTCTTGCCCTCCGTGCCGAAGCGCTCCGGTATGGCGCCAAGCAGCACGGTCATGTCGAGCACGTGGTCGTAGAGAGAAAAATCCCCGACCGGAATTAAATCGATGCCGCGCGCGCGTTGCAGCAGCCAGTGACGTCTGCGCAGTTCGGCGGCGCGCGTCTGCAATTGCGTCGCGTCGATCGCGCCGCGCCAGTAATCTTCCAGCGCGAACTTCAATTCGCGCTGCGCGCCGATGCGCGGAAAACCCAGGTTGTGAGAAATCGCCATGATCGTCCTCGTGATGTTCAGTTCTCGTTGCTTCCGGGAGCCATGTTCGGGCAAACTTCCCTATGAATCCAATGAAAAGTCGCCCCATTTACGTGAATAGAATTCATATATGACCGAGCGCCTGCTTGAACTGCGCCATTTGCGCATGCTGGTGGCGCTGGCGGAAACGGGCAGCGTGTCGCGCGCCGCGCAACGGGTCCATCTGACCCAGTCGGCCGTCTCCCATCAGTTGCGCGCGCTGGGGGAGCACTACGGCATGCCACTGGTGCGGCGCAATGGCGTGGCGGTCGAATTGACCGAAGCCGGTGCGCGGCTCGCCGCGCTGGGTAAAACGGTGCTGACCGAGGTGCAGGCAGCCGAGCGCGATGTGCTGCGTATCGCCGAACGGCCCGCCGGAACGTTGCGTATCGCGCTGGAATGCCACACCTGTTTCGACTGGCTGATGCCGGTGATGGACGGCTTTCGCGCCGCCTGGCCGGAAATCGAGCTGGACCTCGTCTCGGGTTTTCACAGCGATCCACTGCAGCTACTGGCGCAGAACCGTGCGGACGTAGTGATCGTGTCCGATACGCCGCGACGACGCGGTGTCGCGTATCAGCCGCTATTCCGGTTCGAGATTCTCGCGGTGCTGCCGCCCGACCATGCGCTCAAGCGCCGCCGCCATGTAACGGCCGCGGATTTCGCCGATGAAACGCTGATCACCTATCCGGTGCCTGAGGACCGGATCGATGTCATCCGGCAAGTGCTGAAGCCGGCGAGCGTGAAGTTCAAGCGCCGCACCACGGAACTGACGATTGCGATTCTGCAACTCGTGGCCAGCCGACGCGGCATTGCCGCGCTGCCCAACTGGGGGATCAAGAACTACGTCGATTACGAATATGTGCTGGCGCGTCGCATCGGCGCGAAAGGCCTGTGGAGCGAATTGCACGCAGCCACCACGCGTGACATGGCGAAGCAGACCTACGTACAGGACTTCATCGCCACTGCGCGCAACACCTGTTTCGCCACACTCGACGGTCTGGTGCCGATT
>DATCWO010000038.1:0-9557 GCA_036566325.1 Burkholderiales bacterium
CATGATTGGCGCGTCACGGCAGACCATCAATCGCGTATTGCAAAGCTACATTCGCGCCAAATGGCTGGGGCAGGATGGACGAACGCTGATCCTGAGAGATCCCGCCGCGTTCTCCGAATTGCTTATCAAGCTGGAGCAGGACGAAAGATCGGTAAGCGTTCGTGGCGCCTCGTCGCAAGCAGTGGCTAATTCAACGCCCTGAAAGCGCTTGGCGGGACCTGTCGAGTCAAGCGACCGCTCGCTTTATGCGCCGCGCGCGAACCTTGGATTCGGCGAATAGAAGCGCCGATTTGCGGCTCTACGCCCCCGACCCTAACCGGTGTTTCCACCTGGCCGGTGCGCTATAAAAACGGTGATGCTCTGTGCCGGTATTTATAGACAACTTCTGTTGCCCAATATGAAATATCATGTAGCCTCGCGTGCAGCCAACCGAGGACAAAACCATGAAATTCGGTGTTTTTATCTACGATGGCGTTGAGCCCATCGATCTTGCTACCTACGGCGTGCTGTCGATGGCGCGTCGCGTTGAGCCCGCCATCGAGATCTGCACCATTGCCCCGGCAAGCGGCGAAGTGCAATTGGCCAATGGCTTGCGCGTCATCGCCGACTACGGCATCGACAATGCGCCGGCTTGCGACGTGCTCATCGTCACCGGCGGATCGGGCTGGGAGGCTCAGGCAAAAAGCGCCAGAACCCTCGATTTCATTCGCTCCCAGAAACGAGGAACCCGTCTGCTGTCGGTCTGCACCGGTGCCATGATCCTGGCGGCAAGTGGCGTGCTGAACGGGAAAAAGGCCACGACCAAACGTGAAGTCCTGCCGACCGAGGAATCCCCCCTTGAACTGATGCGGGCGAAGTATCCCGAGATCAACGTGAACGTTGCGAGCTTGGTCGATTGCGGCGACGTAACGACGGGCGGTGGCGTCAGCCTGTGCATCGACGCTATGCTTCATATGCTCGCCCGAGACTTCGGCATGCCCGTGGCGCAAGAAACTGCGCGCATCATGGAATACACGCGTGCTTGGAATGCAAACCGCCGTGAGTTTCCACCGATATGATTTGGGGCCTTGTAAGCTAACGTCGCCAGTGCCGCCCTTCCCGGTGCGATTCGCAGGTTGAAGTCGGAATACACACGCGTAATGTCGTCAGCACACTCCAAGATGGCAAAAGATAAAAAAGCGCCTGCTCTCCCCAAGCAAACTCCCAATGTTGGCGAGTTGATCGGCAAAAAACTTTTCAAGCTGCGGAAAGAACGCAGGATGACGCTCGACGAACTCGCTGCGCGCACCGGATTTACCAAGGGCTATTTGTCGAAAATAGAAAACTACAAAAACGTGCCGCCGATCGGAACACTCTCGAAGATCGCGCAGGCATTTGCCTGCGATATCGGACAGTTCTTTCAGCAAGACGACGACTGGATCGAGGATGGCATCTCGCTCGTACATGCACATGAGAGACAGGCTGCCATACGCGGTGGAACGGCCTTCGGCTACGATTATTCAAGTCTTGCGCACAAGAAGCGCAACAAGCGCATGGAGCCGTTCATATTCACATTCCCTGCCGAGATCGACATGGATACGTTCTTCGAACATGACGGCGAAGAATTCGTATTTATGCTTCGCGGCAAAGCGCAATTCGAAACCAAGCGCCAGGACAAGATTGAAAAGTGGACCCTGGATACCGGCGACAGCCTGTATTTCGACTCGCGCATTCCTCATCGAGGGCGCAGCTTGAGCGGCGACTCACAAGCGCTGGTTGTGCTGTTTCAGCCTGAATGAACCCCGCTACCTATTGATCACGGCAAACGAAGCCGATTCACCAAGCTGAACGCTGCATTCCTCTTCGGCGGCTCAATTCATCGTCTTGCATCGATCTCACAAAGAACGGCGTCCTGCGCGTGCTGCCACCGATGCTTCGGTGCCGCACACTCAGAACGCCGTTGACCGACCCGATTCACTGCGACACTAAGCCGCACCACCTGTCTTCAGATCTGTCCTCCGATGACGGGCGGCACGATCCGATCGGCGTGCCCATAGTCCTTTGCCACTGCCGGAGCGGTCTCTTTCGCGAACAAGACGGCAACGATGGTAATCAGCGCGATGCCAATCATCAAAAGCGAGACGGGCCAGGTTGCGCCGTGTGTTGCGCCGACAACTGCGGCGGCCACCACCGGGACGATTCCACCACCGATAGGCGCGGCGAGCTGGTACCCGAGCGATGCGCCGCTATAGCGGACATTCGACGGAAACATCTCGCTAAGAAAACTCGCCTGCACGCCGTACATAATGCCGTGCCCGACTGACATTCCGATCACAAAGGCCAACACGACCATGACGGGACTCAGGGTTTCGATTGCCCAGAAAATCGGAAATGCCAGAGCGATGGCAGAAAAACAACCGAGCATATAGATCGGGCGACGACCGATTCGATCAGACAGCGCTCCGAAGAGAGGAATGGTAATCAACTCCATCGTCGCTCCAAGCGCGATGGCGCCGAGTATCAGGCTGCGCGACAAGCCGAGGTTGGTCACGGCGTAACTCAGCCCGAAAATGGTGATGACATAGATCCACGAAATCTCGGTAATCCTGGCCCCGAGACCGATTATGAGATCTTTTGGATGACGCCGTATCGCATCCAGGACCGGGAAGCGAGCGATTTTGCCTTCACGCACATTGCGCTGGAAATCGGGCGTTTCTTCAACACGCAGTCGAATAAACAGCCCCACCACGACGAGTGCAGCACTGGCGAGGAACGGCACCCTCCAGCCCCATGCCATGAACTGTTCATCCGGCATCGCGCCCAATGCAAAGAACGAGGCAGTCCCAAGCGCCATACCGAGCGGAAAACCGATCTGAACAATGCTTCCGTAGAAACCTCGCCGGTGTGGCGGCGAATGTTCGATCACCATCAGGACCGCACCGCCCCACTCGCCGCCGACCGCCATTCCCTGCACCAGCCTGCACACGACAAGCAAGATCGGTGCGGCAATGCCGATGCTGGCATACGTGGGCAGCAGGCCGATCAGCATCGTCGCGACGCCCATGCTGACGAGCGTCAAGATCAACATCGAGCGCCGTCCGATTCGATCGCCGAAATGGCTCAAAATGATGGCGCCGAGTGGTCGCGCAAAAAATCCGACCCCGATGGTACTGATCGACAGCAAGGTGCCGATCAAAGGGTCATCGGTGGGGAAAAATAGTTTGTTAAATACTAATGACGCAGCGGTCGCGTAAATCAGAAAGTCGTACCACTCAATGGTAGTGCCGATCGCGCTTGCCGCCGCGACGGTCCGCATCGAGACAGCTTTTTCGTCAGTTGGTAGTGCGGTATGCGAAGCCATGCCTTGTCTCCAATTTTCTGATCTGTGCAGCCGATTGATCGATGACAACAGTGGTAATGAATAGCTCGACTATCAATGCCGCGACCCCGACGTCAGCACGAATGAGCCCGAACGAATACGGATGCTGGGTGGGGTGTCTCGTATGGATTTCCTCTCCTCTAAGGACCGGGACACTGACGTCGGAATCAACGTCATCTGGCGAAGGCTCACACCAGCTTCTCTCAAAGCATGGCTTGGCCTTTTATGCGGAAAACGTAGCCGGGGTATGGTCCGTCTTGATTCGTTTCTTATTTTCGGCATCGAACCCAGCACTGTTGCGGAAGATGTTCGGCTTGCGGTAGATGGCAAGCAAAATGCACCCTTCAGCGCTATAGGTTTCATGCATCGAGCCTGGCGTTCGATAAACAAATTCGCCGGCGCGGCAGATTCCTTCGTGATCCGAAAATGAGCCTGCGAGGACCCAACTTTGTTCAATTTCCGGATGCTTATGAAACGGCAGAGTAGTTCCGGGCGCCCACCGCAGCAGGCAGGTCAATTCACCGGCCGCTTTGTTCTCATACAGCACCTTGATTTCGACGCCTTCAAATTGAGAAGGCTTCCACTCCATGTCCTGCGGCTTGATGTAAACCGAGCCTCCCGGAGTCGGCTCCAGGTTTCCTTCCAACCGTTCCTTGAAATATTCAGATTGTTGGTTCGACATTCAAAATTCTCCTACGTGGTTGCGCCCTACCCTATGTCACGAGAGAACGGAAAAGACGGCTCTCGTGCCCTGGCAAATGGGATTTGATCTACATCAAATTCAACATTTGTTGCATCCTAGAGAACACCTATTTCTTATGCAACAACTTTATTTTCCATAATCCGGCGCGCCGTTTCAGAGTTCCTGGGCTCAGTTAAAGAGGGCTAATGAGGAACGTTCAACTCTTTGAATAACTGGAGAGATGGGTAATCGTCCGCAGTACGCCGGAGGGTTGGCGCGTGCTTTCGCTGAACCAAGCAGGCGTATTGCCGAGCGGGGGTGCTGGATGGGGGAAAGGAGCTACAAAGACGTCACGGAATTCGTGCTCGGCACAACCAGGTACCTGGATTAGCCGTGTGCAGCCCGGCTAAATCTAAATAAAACTTGGTGGGATGTAAGTGTCTGCCGATCAGCGAATGGGGCAATGAGATTCGGCCGTCATGCGGATTGCAAATAAAAAAGGCCGCCTCTTGGCGACCTTTCATTTCCTTCAAAATCTAATTGGTCGGGGCGAGAAGATTCGAACTTCCGACCCCCTGCACCCCATGCAGGTGCGCTACCAGGCTGCGCTACGCCCCGACTGGCGGCGATTATAGCAGAGCGTCACACGCATACGCCTGCGACAAATGAGGAGTTCAAGCTTGCAGAAGCTCGAGAACGCTTTCGATTTCGCGCCGCACGCTGGCTAAGTCAGGGGCCAATGCCGCGGCGGCGGTCGCTTCGGCCCGACTTCCGCTGCGCTCGCGCATGCTTTCATCCAATCGATTGCGCGCGCCGCTGATGGTGAAACCCTGCTCGTACAACAATTCGCGAATGCGACGAATGAGCAACACTTCATGATGCTGGTAGTAGCGTCGGTTGCCGCGTCGCTTCACCGGTTTGAGCTGGGTGAATTCCTGTTCCCAGTAGCGCAGTACATGCGGCTTGACGCCGCATAGTTCGCTCACTTCACCAATGGTGAAGTATCGCTTCGCCGGGATCGGCGGCAGATTAATGCTGGCGTTCTTGCTGCTTTCCGCCATGTGCCTGCTCCACCAACGCCTTCAGCTTCTGACTGGCATGGAAAGTGACGACCCTGCGCGCCGTAATGGGGATTTCTTCGCCCGTCTTGGGATTGCGCCCTGGACGTTGCGGCTTGTCGCGCAACTGGAAATTGCCGAAGCCGGAGAGCTTCACGCTTTCGCCGTTTTCCAGCGCGAGGCGGATCTCTTCGAAAAACGTCTCGACCATATCTTTCGCTTCGCGCTTGTTGAGGCCGACTTTCTCAAACAGCATGTCGGCCAGCTCAGCCTTCGTGAGGGTCATTCTTTCTCCCCTAGATACGTTGTTGTGCGCCGAAGCCACTCACCAACACTTCGGTCATTTTCGCCATTGCAGCGTCCACTTCAGCGTCGGTCAGCGTGCGGGCAGTATCTTGCATAACTACCCGGAAAGCAAGGCTTTTTTTGCCTTCAGGCACGCCTTTCCCGCGGTACAGATCGAACAGCGCGACCTCTTGCACGAAGGCCGGGCGCACGCTTTCGAGCGCATCCAGAAGCGCCTGCGCGGTGATTTTATCGTCCACCAGGACGGCACGATCGCGGGTCACCGCCGGAACTTTCGAGACCTCGGTATAACGCGGCACACCGATCTGGAGTAACGGTTCGACGTCGAGTTCGAATACCACGGCCGGGGTCGGCAGATCGTATTTATGCTGCCATTGAGGATGGAGCTCGCCGATCCAGCCGAGCGCCACTCCGTTCACTTCGATCCTGGCCGACCGGCCCGGATGCAGGGCGGGATGTGCAGCCTTCGTAAAGCGGGCATGCAGCGGCGCGAGCAGCGCCTCGACATCGGCTTTGAGATCATAAAAATCAACCAGCCGGAAGGGCTCGCCCCATTGCTCCTCGCTGGCGCCGCCGAACGCAAGCGCGCCGATCCGCATCGGTTGCGCGACCCCCGCAACGCTCAATTCGCCATCCTGCACGTCGGGTGCGCGCAAGAACACGCGGCCAAGTTCAAAAACGCGCACGCGCGCGGCCTTGCGGTTGATGTTGTAACGCGTGTTATCGACCAGGCCGCCGATGAGATTGGAGCGCATGACGCTCATCTGGCTGGCGATTGGATTGAGCAGTCGCAGCGGCGCGGCATTGCCGGCGAAGTCCGCTTCCCAGGCTTCATCGACGAAGCTGAAATTAACCACTTCCTGAAAGTCCCGATCTGCCAGCAGCAACCGCAACGCATGCGACGTGCGCTGCCCTTCGGGCTGTGCACGCATGACCGCCGGCGCAACAGGTGGATGACTCGGTATGCGTTCGAAGCCGTACACGCGCGCGACTTCTTCGATCAGATCTTCCTCGATTTCGATATCGAAGCGATGCGACGGTGGCACCACCACGAAACCTTCCGCATCGCGCGACACTTCGAAATGAAGGTGCTCGAAGATGCGGGCGATTTCGTCGTCCGGCACCTTCACGCCGATAATCTTCGCCGCGCGTGCGCTGCGCATGCGCACCGGCTTGCGTTCGGGCAATTGCGCGACCACGTCGTTCACCGGGCCCGCTTCGCCGCCGCAGATTTCGCGTATCAGTTGCGTTGCGCGTTCAAGCGCTTCGACGTTGCGCGCGAAATCGACGCCGCGCTCGAAGCGATGCGATGCATCGCTGGAAAAATTGAAGCGACGGGCACGCCCGGCAATCGCGTTCGGATAAAAGAACGCGCTTTCCAGATAGATGTCGCGCGTTTCCAGATCGGCCTTGGTGCTGTCGCCACCCATGATGCCGGCCAGCCCGATGGGGCCGCGCGCATCGGTAATCGCAAGGACGTCGTCACTCAACTCGACGATCTGTTCATTCAGCAATTTAAGCGTCTCGCCCTTGCGACCAAAGCGCACATCAATGCCGCCTTGCAACTTTGCCAGGTCGTATACGTGCAACGGCTGGCCCAATTCGAGCATGACGTAGTTGGTCACATCGACCAACGCGGAAATCGAGCGCTGACCACTGCGCGCCAAGCGCTCTTTCATCCAATCCGGCGTATGCGCGTGCGCATTGACATTGCGCATCACGCGCCCGGCGAACCGCCCGCAACCATGCGGATCGCTGATGCGCACCGGAACTTCGTCCGCGATCGTCGCGGCAACGGGCATGACGTTTAGTGTCTTGAGCGGTGCCTGCGTCAGGGCCGCAACTTCCCGCGCCACGCCGCGAAGCGACAGGCAGTCGGCCCGATTGGGCGTGAGCTTCAATGTGTATAGCGCATCGTCGAGTTCGCGATAGGCACGAAAGTCCTTGCCCACCGGCGCGTCGTCCGGCAACTCCAGCAAGCCACTGCTCTCTTCCGATACGCCCAGTTCGCGCGCCGAGCACAACATGCCATGACTTTCGACGCCGCGCATTTTCACCGGCTTGATTTCGAACACCGCACCGTTTTCACCCGGCAGTTTCGCGCCGATCGTCGCACAGGCAACTTTTAAATCCGCACGCACGTTCGGCGCACCACAGACGATGTTGAGCGGCGTGCCGGTTCCGACATCGACCTGGCAAACATGCAGGCGATCCGCATTGGGATGCTTGGCTACCTCGAGCACCCTGGCGACGACGACACCGCTGAAAGGCGGCGCCACACTGGTTACCTCTTCCACTTCCAGACCGGCCATCGTCAGCGTATGCGACAGCGCTTGCGTCGAAACAGGCGGATTGACCCAGGTGCGTAACCAGTTCTCGGAAAATTGCATGATGTGCGAGCCGCTGCGCGGCTAATAAGGCTCTGATTGAGGTATTTCAATGACGGATATTGCCGAGTGGAGCCGGCCAGCGCACTGGCTCACTTTGCCCGCGCTCGTACAACTGCGCGCACTCGCGACCATACTGTGTACTTAAGCGTCCCTTCCCGAGTTGAACTGCTTGAGGAAACGCAGATCGTTTTCGTAAAACAGGCGCAGATCGTTGATACCGTAACGCAACATCGTCAACCGCTCCAGGCCGCTGCCGAAAGCGAAGCCGACATAGCGCTCGGGATCGAGCCCGTAGTTGCGGATCACCGCCGGATGCACCTGTCCCGCACCGGAAATTTCCAGCCAGCGCCCGTCCTTGAAGGCCATATCGATCTCGGCCGAGGGTTCGGTAAACGGAAAGAACGATGGACGGAAACGCACTTGCAGTTCATCCGTCTCGAAAAAGCGCCGTAGAAAATCGGAATAGACGCCCTTGAGGTCGGCAAAGCTGATGTCTTCGGCGATCCACAGGCCTTCGACTTGGTGGAACATCGGCGAGTGTGTCGCATCGCTGTCGACACGATAGGTGCGCCCCGGCGCGATCACCTTGATCGGTGGCTGCTTCGCCGCGTCGCGAAAGCGTTCGACGTGCATGCGCGCATAGCGCACCTGCATCGGGCTGGTGTGCGTGCGGAGCAGATTGCCACCTTCGAGATAGAAGGTGTCGTGCATGGAACGCGCGGGATGGTTTTCCGGCTGATTGAGCGCGGTGAAGTTGTACCAGTCGGTCTCGATCTCCGGACCGTCCGCCACATCGAAGCCGATGGAACGGAAAATTTCTTCCACGCGCATCCAGCTGCGCATCACCGGATGAATGCCGCCGCGACCGCGGCCACGACCCGGCAAGGTCACATCGAGGGATTCTTCCGCGAGTCGTGTATCGAGTGCCGCTTGCGCGATCGCCTGGCGACGCGCAACGAGTGCCGCTTCGATGCGATTCTTGGCGTCGTTGATGCGGCCGCCCGCGGTACGACGTTCTTCGGGCGGGAGCTTGCCCAGGCCCTTGAGTTGCTCGGTGAGTGCACCGGTTTTGCCGAGATAGCGCGCCTTGGTTTGCTCCAAGGCAGCGGGATCGGTGGTTGCGCTGAACTGTGCGATCGCCTCAGCGACGATGGCATCGAGGTCTTGCATCGTTCGAAACGTCCCCTGTGCCCCGCGTTCGGGATACCGTGTCCGAACAGGGACGCGGTCGTATTGTTATGTCGGAAAAGCGCCCGCCCGCAGAGCGGGCGAGCGGTACTGCATAGACTGCTTAAGCGGCCAGACGCGCCTTGACCTGCTCGGCGATCTTGGCGAACGCCGGCTTGTCGGCTACCGCGATATCGGCCAGCACTTTACGGTCGATATCGATCTCGGCTTTGCGCAGGCCGTTCATGAACACGCTGTACGACATGCCGTGTTCGCGCACCGCCGCGTTGATACGGGCGATCCACAAGGCACGGAACGTACGCTTCTTGGCACGACGGTCACGATAGGCATACTGCCCGGCCTTCATCACCGCTTCTTTGGCGACGCGGAAAACCTTGCTGCGGCGACCGCGGAAGCCCTTGGCTGCCGCTAGAACTTTTTTGTGTTTGGCGCGGGCAACGACGCCACGTTTGACTCTTGGCATTCTGGCGTCTCCTTACGCGTAGGGCAGCATGGCGCGCACGGAGCGCATGTTGGAAGCATCCACCTGGGTCATACCGCGCAACTGACGCTTACGCTTGGTGGCTTTCTTGGTG
>DATCWO010000278.1:0-3799 GCA_036566325.1 Burkholderiales bacterium
GATAAACGCTTGAGCGCATAAAGCGCGAAGCGTATATTCATCCCCCCACGCGCCGAGGGGCGAGCGCCGTTCACCTTTGCGTGCGCGTCGCACTTTAGGCCCTCAGCGGCCTCGGACGAGGTAAATCGTGGAGTTTTCGGCCCTACCCCCCGCGCAAGGGTTATACAACCCTGCCAACGAACACGACGCCTGCGGCGTTGGTTTCATCGCCCACATCAAGGGCCGAAAATCACACCACATCGTCGAGCAAGGCCTGCAGATTCTGAAGAATCTGACTCACCGCGGCGCTGTCGGCGCCGACCCGCTCGCCGGAGACGGTGCGGGGATTCTGCTGCAAATTCCGGATCAACTCTTCCGCGAGGAAATGGCGAAGCAGGGCGTAAGCCTGCCGCCAGTCGGCGAATACGGCGTCGGCATGGTGTTCCTGCCGCAGGAACCGGCCTCCCGTCTGGCATGCGAACACGAGATCGAGCGCGCCATCAAGGATGAAGGCCAGGTGCTGCTGGGCTGGCGCGATGTGCCGGTCGACAGTTCCATACTCGGCGAGTCGGTCAAAACCATCGAGCCGCTCATGCGGCAGGTATTCATCGGTCGCGGCGCGGGCGTTACGGTGACCGATGCGCTCGAGCGCAAGCTGTACATCATTCGCAAATCGTCCGGCCACGCCATTCAGGCGCTCGCGCTCGCGCATGGCAAGGAGTACTACGCCCCCTCGATGTCGGCGCGGACCGTGGTTTACAAGGGCATGCTGCTCGCGGGTCAGGTGGGCAAGTACTACAAGGATCTGCAGGATCCGCGCGTGGTGTCGGCGCTTGCACTGGTGCACCAGCGTTTCTCGACCAACACCTTCCCGACCTGGGAACTCGCGCATCCGTTTCGCATGATCGCCCACAACGGTGAGATCAACACGCTGCGCGGCAACGTCAACTGGATTCGCGCGCGCCAGCAGGCGATTTCCAGCCCGATACTCGGCAAGGATCTCGACAAGCTGTGGCCGCTAATTTACCCAGGCCAGTCCGATTCGGCGTCCTTTGACAACGCGCTCGAACTGCTGGTCATGAGCGGCTACTCGCTCGCGCACGCCATGATGATGCTCATTCCCGAAGCATGGGAAAAACATGCGTTCATGGACCCGACGCGCCGCGCATTCTACGAATATCACGCGCCGATGATGGAGCCATGGGATGGCCCCGCGGCGGTCGCGTTCACCGACGGTCGCCAGATCGGCGCCACGCTCGACCGTAACGGCCTGCGTCCGGCGCGCTATCTCGTTACCGATGACGACATGGTGCTGATGGCGTCCGAGGCGGGCGTGTTGCCGGTGCCGGAAGAAAAGATCATCAAGAAATGGCGCCTGCAGCCCGGCAAGATGTTCCTCATCGACCTGGAAGCCGGGCGCATCATCGACGACAAGGAACTCAAGGACACGCTGTCGAGCGCGAAACCGTATCGCGACTGGGTGCAGCGCATTCGCATCAAGCTCGACGACCTGCCGCCCGGCAAGGAATCGCGCGAAAGCGCCAATGCGCCGCTCATCGATCGTCAGCAGGCTTTCGGTTATACGCAGGAGGACATCAAGTTCATCCTGTCGCCGATGGCAACGCTCGGCGAAGAGGCGGTCGGATCGATGGGTAACGACTCGCCGCTGGCGGTGCTGTCGACCAAGGACAAGAACCTCTACAACTACTTCAAGCAGTTGTTCGCGCAAGTGACCAACCCGCCGATCGATCCGATCCGCGAGGATCTGGTCATGTCGCTGATCTCGTTCATCGGGCCGAAGCCGAACCTGCTGGGCATCGACGAAACCAATCCGCCCATCCGACTGGAAGTCAGCCAGCCCGTGCTCGACTTCGATCAGATGGAAACGATTCGCCGGATCGAGCGCCATACCAACGGCAAGTTCCGCTCGTTCGAAATCGACATCTGCTATCCGGTGGCCTGGGGCAAGGATGCGATCGAAGCGCGGCTCGCCAGCCTGTGTGCGCAGGCCGAAGACGCAGTGCGCAGCGGCTACTCCATCCTTATCATTTCCGACCGCAAGGTCGATCGCGATCACGTCGCAATTCCGGCGCTGCTTGCGCTGTCTGCAATCCATCTGCATCTGGTCGACAAGGGTCTGCGCACCAGCGCGGGTCTGGTCGTCGAAACCGGTTCGGCGCGCGAAACGCATCATTTCGCGCTACTCGGCGGTTACGGTGCTGAAGCCGTGCATCCTTATCTCGCGCTCGAAACGCTGCTGCATCTGAAAAACGTGCTGCCGGCGGATGCCGAAGGCAAGAAGGCGATCTACAACTACGTCAAGGCGATCGGCAAGGGCCTGATGAAAGTGATGTCCAAAATGGGCATCTCCACTTATATGTCCTACACCGGCGCGCAGATTTTCGAAGCGGTCGGTTTGTCGAAAGCGCTGGTCGAGAAGTACTTCACCGGCACCGCCTCCAACGTCGAAGGCATTGGCGTGTTCGAGGTGGCGGAAGAAGCATTGCGTTTACACAACGCCGCGTTCAGCGATGACCCGGTCTTGACCAATGCGCTCGACGCGGGCGGCGAGTACGCTTTCCGCGTGCGCGGCGAAGAGCACATGTGGACGCCGGATGCGATTGCCAAGCTGCAGCATTCCACGCGCGCTGGCAGCTATTCGACATACAAGGAATACGCCCAACTCATCAACGATCAGACCAAGCGTCACATGACGTTGCGCGGATTGTTCGAGTTGCGCACCGATCAGTGCACGCCCGTGCCGATCGAGGAAGTCGAGCCGGCCAGGGAAATCGTCAAGCGTTTCGCTACCGGCGCAATGTCGCTTGGCTCGATTTCGACCGAGGCGCATTCGACGTTGGCGATCGCGATGAACCGCATCGGCGGCAAATCGAACACCGGCGAAGGCGGCGAAGATCCGGTTCGTTTCACCCCTGTGCAAGCGGGCGAATCGCTGATGGGCAAGCTCGGCCATCATCGCGTTGAAGTCGATATTCCGCTCAAGGAAGGCGACTCGCTGCGCTCGAAAATCAAACAGGTCGCCTCGGGTCGTTTCGGTGTGACTGCCGAGTACCTTACCAGTGCCGACCAGATCCAGATCAAGATGGCGCAGGGCGCGAAGCCGGGCGAAGGCGGTCAGCTCCCCGGTCACAAAGTGTCCGAGTACATTGCCGAACTGCGCTTTTCGGTGCCTGGCGTCGGCCTCATCTCGCCGCCGCCGCATCACGACATCTATTCCATCGAAGATCTGGCGCAACTCATTCACGACTTGAAGAACGCCAATTCGCGCGCGTCCATCAGCGTGAAGCTGGTGTCCGAACTAGGTGTCGGCACCGTGGCCGCCGGCGTCTCCAAAGCCAAGGCCGATCACGTCACGATTTCCGGCTATGACGGCGGTACGGGCGCATCGCCGCTGTCGTCGATCAAGCATGCCGGCACACCGTGGGAACTCGGCCTGGCCGAAACGCAGCAAACGCTCGTGCTCAACCGTTTGCGCGGCCGCATCGTCGTCCAGGCTGACGGTCAGATGAAAACAGGCCGCGACGTGCTGGTCGGCGCGCTGCTCGGCGCCGACGAATTCGGTTTCTCGACTGCGCCGCTGGTGGTTGAAGGCTGCATCATGATGCGTAAGTGCCACCTCAACACCTGCCCGGTCGGCGTGGCGACTCAGGACCCGGTACTGCGCAAGAAATTCACCGGCCAGCCCGAGCATGTGGTCAATTACTTTTTCTTCGTCGCCGAAGAACTGCGCGAGCACATGGCGGCGCTGGGCATTCGCAGATTCGTGGACCTGATCGGCCGAACCGACTTGCTCGACATG
>DATCWO010000124.1:0-2794 GCA_036566325.1 Burkholderiales bacterium
AACAGCGCACGACCGCCTTCGCGACCTTTGCGTCCGTCCTTGCCTTTGCCTTTGGCGTTGCGGCCGCCGCTACGGCCTCTGCTTGGTGGGGGCATCGTTTGCTCCTTCCTTGAATTCGATAGTGTTCACGTGCAACACCAGCTGTCTGCTCGATCGGCTCCTGGGGGCCACGAATCCGCTCAATCGCATCGCGATGCCGAGCGGAGCGCCTGCCACCAGTTTTGCCTGCTCCTGTACCGCCATACATCCCAGTTCAAGTTCGACCTGCCTGGGCGTTTCCGCTTCGAGTTGTTCGGAAACGTGGGCGATGCGGAAGTTGACGATCGGGACTCCGGCCGGCGTGTACCGCAACGCATCGCGCTCGGTCAGGTGGCCGGTCAATACAAGCTGGTTGTCGCGATTCAATCGTTAAGCGCTGGCAGCCGGCTGTTCGGCTTCCACCTCGGCCGGCTTCGTTTCCTTGGCCACCTGAGGTTCGAGCACCGAACGCGACTTCTCTTCTTTCATCATGGGTGAAGGCGCGCTTACCGCGTGCTTCATTTTCACGACGAGATGACGCAACACGGCGTCATTGAATTTGAAGGCGTGTTCCAGTTCGGTCAGCGTTTCGGCGTCGCACTCGATGTTCATGAGCACGTAGTGCGCCTTGTGAATCTTGGCGATCGGATACGCGAGCTGGCGACGGCCCCAGTCTTCCAGACGATGGATCGTGCCTTGCCGCGTGGTGACAACCCCGCGGTAACGCTCGATCATCGCCGGGACCTGTTCACTCTGGTCCGGATGGACGATGAATACGATTTCGTAATGACGCATGCACACTCCTTTTGGGCTAAGTCCGCCTGCCATGCGAAGCAGTGCGGAAAGGTTTCCGGGCCTATCCCGGGAAGCCGGCGATTATAGCGGGCCGGGGAGCAACGAAGCAAGACGGATCAAGCGCTTGTGAGGCGGCGTGTTGCCGTCCTGCAGTCATTCCGGCCAAGCCGCAGGGCGCGAGCCGGAATCTGGAATGACGACTACTGCGCCATCCGGCGCCGCGCGGATTCGTACAGGCAGACGCCCGCGGCGACCGACACGTTGAGGCTTTCGACCTGCCCGAGCATCGGAATGCGCACCACCAGATCGCAATGTTCACGCGTCAGGCGGCGCATTCCCTCGCCCTCGGAACCCAGCACCCAGGCGATCGCAGCCGGCAGGTCGGCGCGATAAAGATCGGTCTCCGCCTCGTCGGCCGCGCCGACGATCCAGATATTGCGTTCCTTCAACTCGTCCAGTGTCCGGACCAGATTGGTGACGACGAAATACGGCACGCTGTCGGCCGCACCGCTGGCCACCTTGATGGCCGCCGCGGAGAGTCCGGCGCTGCGATCTTTGGGCGCAATCACCGCATGCGCCCCGGCAGCATCCGCCACGCGCAATGCCGCGCCGAGATTGTGCGGATCGGTCACGCCGTCGAGCACCAGCAACACCGGCGGCACGTTCAGTTCATCGAGAAAATCGTCAAGGCTCGCGCGCGGCTGGCGCGTGATCACGCCGGCGACCACGCCCTGGTGGCGCGCGCCGCTCGCCATGCCATCGAGCCGCGCCGCCGACACCTGCATGACGCGCACGCCACGCGCTTCGGCGAGCTTGACCAGATCGCGCGAGCGCGGATCGCTGCGCGTCGCATCGACGTAGAGTTCCTGCACCGATTCCGCATCGCTGCGCAGGCGCGACTGCACGGCATGGAAACCGTGGATAAAAGAAAGCTTGCTCATTGGGAATGCCTGGTTAAATGCCGAATAGGGTCGCGAGTGCGCGCAGCTGTACGAGCGAGGGAAAAGCCGGACATGACCGTGCGCTCGAATCCGCTACGTTCCGTGCCTCTGAACCTCAATCGGAGCTCTGTTTCGCGTCCGCCAGCACGAAGTCGATGCGGCTCTGCTCCAGATCCACACGCGCCACGCGCACCCGTACACGATCGGCGAGTCTGAAGCGCTTGTTGGTGCGCTCGCCGCGCATTTCGTGCAATGCGGCATCGAAGCGGAAGTAGTCGTGGCCCAGTTCCGACACGTGCACGAGTCCTTCCACATACACGTCGTCGAGCGCGACGAAAATACCGAAACTCGTCACCGCGCTGATGCTGCCGTCGAACTCCTCGCCGACCTTGTCCTGCATGTAGTAGGACTTCAGCCATGCCACCACATCGCGCGTAGCGTCGTCGGCACGCCGCTCGGTCATCGAACAATGCACGCCCAGTTCGTGCCAGTCGCCCGGCTGGTAATGCGCACCATCCAGCACTGCCTTGATCGACCGATGAATCAGCAAATCCGGATAGCGACGAATGGGCGAAGTGAAATGCGTGTAGGCCTCATAGGCAAGCCCGAAGTGCCCCTCGTTGTCCGGGCTATAGACGGCCTGCTGCAATGAGCGCAGCAATACCGTCTGCAACAGTTGAATGTCGGGCCGGTCCTTGATGCTGTCCAGCAACTTGGCGTACTGCTTGGCCGTCGGCTTGTCACCGCCGGGCAGTTGCAGGCCGAAGCTTTTGAGAAATTCACGCAGGCGCTCGAGCTTTTCCGGTGTCGGTCCTTCGTGCACGCGATAAAGCGAGGGTTGCTCGTTAGTCTGCAGAAAATCGGACGCGCAGACGTTCGCCGCCAGCATGCATTCCTCGATGAGCTTATGCGCCTCATTGCGTGGTGCGGGGATGATGCGTTCGATCTTGCCGTTGTCGTCGAAGACCATTTGCGTCTCGATGGTCTCGAAATCGATCGCGCCGCGTTTTTCGCGCGCCTGCAGCAGCGCCTTGAACACG
>DATCWO010000137.1:0-2572 GCA_036566325.1 Burkholderiales bacterium
TCCATGCGCATGATGGACCCCTTGCCGAATTGCTTTTCGATCTGGGCCAGTGCGGCGACCAGCGCCTTGGATTTGTTTTCTTCCATGATGTGCGTGAGGTCCTTATCAGAGTGCACGGTATTCTCCCATGAACAAGCGTTCGAACAAGAGGCGTCTGCCCCGATCCTCGACCTGAAGCGACTGCACGCACCCCAGATCAGCGGGGAGTGTGCAGGCACTGCTGGCTCAGGAGATGAGCCGGGCGGATCATAACACGGCAACTGTGGATGTATACAGTATCGCAGAACGAGGGAGCCGTCCGAGACAAGCAGGCAAGTCACCGCCTTCAGGCGGCAAGCCGCACTGGAATGCGACGCGGACCGTGCGCCCGTTCGAAGTGCTGATAGCGCCCCGGCAGCGCCGCGCCGCAGCCCACGCACCGGCCGGCGTCGTCGAGGCCGTATTGCAGGATGCGATGCCAGTCGCGCACGATCACCGGCGCCTTGCAACCCGGACAGAAAGTCGTACCGCCGTCGGTATCGTGCACGTTGCCGGTATAGACGTACTCCAGTCCATGATCCTGCGCAACGCGGCGCGCGTGGGTCAGGGTGGCCGGCGGCGTCGGCGGGATGTCTTCCATCTTGTAGTCGGGATGAAAGGCGGTGAAGTGCAACGGCACACCGGTGCCAAGCTCGCGCTCAATCCAGGCGCACTGCGCTTGCAGTTCCGCATCCGAATCGTTCTTGCCCGGAATCAGCAGCGTGGTGATCTCGAACCATACGTCGGTCTCGTGCTTCAGATACACCAGCGTATCGAGCACCGGTTGCAGATGCGCGCCGCAGAGCTTGAAGTAGAAGTCGTCGGTGAAGCCTTTCAGATCGACATTCGCGGCATCCATTTTGGCGTAGAAATCGCGCCGCGCTGCCGGCCCGATGTAACCGGCTGTCACGGCCACACTCTGGATGCCGCGCTCGCGGCAGGCGTCGGCGCAATCCATCGCATACTCGGCAAAGATCACCGGATCGTTGTAGGTAAAAGCGACGCTCTTGCAGCCCAGTTCTTCCGCCGCCTGAGCGATTTTTTCCGGCGACGCCTGGTCCATCAGCGTGTCCATTTCGCGCGACTTGCTGATATCCCAGTTCTGGCAGAACTTGCAGGCAAGGTTGCAGCCCGCGGTACCGAACGACAGGATCGGTGTACCGGGATAGAAATGATTGAGCGGTTTCTTCTCGACTGGATCGACACAGAACCCGGACGAGCGGCCGTAGGTCGTCAGCACCATACGATCGCCTTCGCGCTGACGCACGAAACAGGCGCCGCGCTGGCCTTCATGCAGCTTGCAATCGCGCGGGCACAGATCGCACTGGATGCGTCCGTCGTCGAGCCGATGCCACCAGCGGCCCGGGAAATTTTCCGTCTTCAGCGCTTCCATTCGTTACCTGTCGGCCCAACAGTTTTAACTGGATATACCGACACCGCATTCAGACCTTCGTTCCGAAATCAACCTCGCGCCATTTGTCCACGCTGTAACGCTGAACCGCACACAAGTTCAGCGGCACACCTTCCAAGCCGGCCTTGCGTTGCAGTTGCGCGACGAATTCGCGCGGATCGGGCAACTGCTCCCATACCTGCGGCAGAAACGTGGCGTTACGCCCGTTATAGCGAAGAATCACGCCGTCGATGCCCGGTCGCAGCGCGGCATACAAATCGTCTTCGATCGTGAACGATATGGGTTCCGCTGCGGACAGCTGCGACACTTCGATATCGACCGAGTCGAGTTCCTCGATCTGCAACGGATGGAAGCGCCGATCGTGCAACGCGGCAAGGCACGCATTGGCGATCACATCCTGACCCAGCGCACGATAAGCCTCGATCGTCCCGATGCAGCCGCGCAATTCGCCCTGCTGCATCAAGGTGACGAAGGTCGCGCCCGGCTCGCGTAAAAAATCGACATCGGGCGTGTCGATCGCCGGACCGCCGAGCGCTGCGCGAATGCCTGTCCGAGCAAGATGCAACAACACGCGACCTTTGTCCTGATCAGCATCGCCCGACGATGCTGCGCGAAATGCAAACGCGGCATAACCCACCACGCGGTCGCGATCGCCGGCCGTGTCGCCGGAATTGCGCAGATCGAGCAACTCGGCCTGCATGTCACGCCGACGCGCGGCGACCAGCAGCCCCGCGATAGGGGTCGCGCCGCACGCCTGCTCATGGTCGATTCGCGCATCGAGACTCAGAATCTCGCGACAGGTATGCGCGTCGATGGCACGCGCTTCGTCGTACGAGTGGTAATGCGATAGATCGGAGCTCACGACGATGAGCGTTTCCGGCCCGCCCCATAAGCGATCGAGCACTTCAGCCACCTCATCCGCCGTCGCATCGCCGACCGCAAGCGGCACGACGGCAAAATCGCCGAGCACCGCCTGCAAAAACGGCAGCTGCACTTCGAGCGAATGTTCCTGCGCATGTACGAGCGGCGACGTCATCACCTGCGGCAAATCCGCGATGGCGCGGAGGGCCGCCTGATCGACCGGCACATCGCCCAGCGGGGTCGCCAGCGCGGTCACGCCCGGCAAGGCCAGACCGCGGACGG
>DATCWO010000180.1:0-7249 GCA_036566325.1 Burkholderiales bacterium
CGCTCTCGATCCGGCTCGTCGGTCGCATCGGATTCGCCGTCCTCTTCGGCCTCCCCCGTGGGGTGAAGCGCTGAGTCGGATCCGCCGCGCTCGTGCTCCGCCGCGACTTCGCCGCCCGCTGCGGCGTCGTCGCCGGCTGTAAGCGTGTCGGTCGCGAAGGCGTAGTCGTCCGGCGATTCGGTTCGCCCTCCGCCGCTGGACGGCTGCGTTCCGGCGAGCGAGTCGTCGTCGAACTGTCCTGATGTGCCGTTGCGCGCGTCGTCGGACGCGGTGGACGCGTCCGCGTCTCCACCGCCGTTGAATTGCGCGTCGTCGACGACGAGCGACCGCGATTCGGCGCCGTACTCGAGCGCGTCGAGCGCTCCGTCGGATTCGATGTCGCCCTCGACTCCGTCGTGCGCGGCGCGCTCGAGCTCCGCTGGCGCGTCGTCGTCGCTGACGGGCTGCGATTGCTGCTGCGGCTGGTCGATGGACGCTGCGAAGACGCTTGCGGCCGGCGTCGCTGCGTCGAGGGATTGTTTGATTTCTTCAAGCGGCGGCAACTCCTGCAAAGATCGCAAGCCGAGATCGTCCAGAAACGCCTTGGTGGTGGCGTACAGGGCCGGCTTGCCGGGGGCATCGCGATGACCAACCACGTCGATCCATCCGCGCGACTCAAGTGTTTTGACAACGTTCGGTGATACGGTGACGCCACGGATATCTTCAATATCGCCGCGCGTCACGGGTTGACGATAAGCGATGATCGCCAGCGTTTCCAGTACGGCGCGCGAATAGCGCGGCGCTTTCTCGCCGCTGACGCGTTCGAGATATTGCTGCATGTGCGGACGCGTCTGGAAGCGCCAGCCGGTGGCGAGATTCACCAACTCCACGCCGCGCTCGTTCCACTGCTCGCGAATCTCGTCGAGCAGACGGCGAATGGTATCGGCGCCCACGTCGTCTTCGAACAGCTTGCGTAACGCGCCGATGGACATCGGCTCCTGCGTTGTCAGCAGCGCTGTTTCGAGCACCGTTTTGACCTCACCGGGATTCAACATCGAAACACCCCAAAAGCGTTATGAAAACTGTAATCAAGGCTTTGTGGCACGAGACATTGCGGGCTTGACGCCCGCTTCGTCAACGCTCGTGCAACGGAGCTCATTCGACCTTTGCCTATACCGAATCATCGGCAAGCTCGAGACCGGCCAGTTTGACGTAAATGGGAGCATAGGGCTCGGCCTGCGTCACGTCGATCATGCGTTCCCGCGCAAGCTCGAGAATCGCCAGAAAGCTCACTACCAGCACCGCCGCGCCTTTCCACGGATCGAACAATGCGGTGAATTCATGAAACACGCCTTCCGTAAGCTTACGCAGAATCAGCGTCATATGTTCACGCACGGACAATTCATCGCGCCGAATGGTGTGATGCTGCCGCACACGCGCCTGCGAGAGCAGCGTGCGCCAGGCGTTCTCCAGGTCCTGCACGTTCACGTTCGGCAGCCGCTTCACCAGCGATTGCTCGATCCAAACTTCCACCGAGCAGAACTCGCGGCCGCGCTGCGGCATTTCATCGATGCGCTGTGCGGCAAGCTTCATCTGCTCGTATTCAAGCAGCCGGCGCACCAGTTCCGCGCGGGGGTCGAGTTCGTCGTCCTGCGCCTGTTTCGGTCGCGGCAATAGCATGCGCGACTTGATTTCGATCAGGATCGCGGCCATGACCAGATACTCGGCCGCGAGTTCGAGATTCTTGCGCCGCATCGCCTCGACGTATTCGAGGTACTGCGCGGTCACGCGTGCCATCGGAATGTCGAGAATGTCGACGTTCGCCTTGCGAATAAGGTAGAGCAGCACATCGAGCGGCCCCTCGAAGGTGTCGAGGAAGATTTCCAGCGCGTCCGGCGGAATGTACAGGTCCGTCGGCATCTGCAGCATGGGTTCGCCGCGAACTTTCGCGATGTGGTGCGGTACGAGCTGCAGCACGTTGTCGTGGGTCGAGTCGACACTCATGAATAATCAAGTCCCATCGCATCGCGCACGTCGCGCATGGTTTCGCGCGCGAATTCGCGCGCCTTGTCGCAGCCGTCGGCAATGATGTTCTTCACCAGCGTCGGATCGTCCAGATAACGCTGCGCGCGTTCGCGCATCGGCCCCTGTTCGGCCAGCACTTTGTCGATGATGGGTTGTTTGCACTCGAGACAGCCGATGCCGGCATTGCGGCAGCCCGACTGTACCCAGTCCTTGGTCTTGTCGTCGGAATAGACGAGATGGAACTGCCATACCGGACAGCGCTCCGGCTCGCCGGGGTCGGTGCGTTTTACCCGCGCCGGATCGGTCGGCATGGTGCGAATCTTTTTCGTCACCGATTCGGGATCTTCGCGCAACCCGATTGCGTTGCCGTAGGACTTCGACATCTTCGCGCCGTCGAGCCCCGGCAGTCTGGAAGCTTCCGTCAGCAGCACCTCCGGTTCGGCCAGGATCATGCGCCCGCCGCCCTCCAGATAACCGAACAGGCGTTCGCTATCACCGACCGAAAGGTTCTGCGCCTCGTCGAGCAGCGCTTTGGCCGATTCCAGCGCGCCATCGTCGCCCTGCTCCTGGTAACGCGTGCGCAGCTGTTTGTAGAGCTTGGCCTTGCGGCTGCCGAGCTTTTTCACCGCGTCGAGCGCCTTCTGCTCAAAACCCGGTTCACGCCCGTAAATGTGATTGAAGCGACGCGCGATTTCACGCATGAATTCGATATGCGGCACCTGGTCCTCGCCCACCGGCACGTATTGCGCGCGATAGATCAGCACATCGGCCGCTTGCAACAGCGGATAGCCAAGGAAGCCGTAGGTGGACAAATCGCGGTCGGTGAGCTTTTCCTGCTGATCCTTGTAGGTCGGCACGCGTTCGAGCCAGCCCAGCGGCGTGATCATCGACAACAGCGTATGCAGTTCGGCGTGTTCGGGCACGCGCGACTGGATGAACAGGATCGCCTGCGAAGGATCGACCCCGGCGGCGAGCCAGTCGATCACCATTTCCCAGACGTTGTCCTCGATGACTTCAGGGGTGTCGTAATGCGTCGTCAGTGCGTGCCAGTCCGCAACGAAATACAGACAGGGATATTCGCTCTGCAGGCGGACCCAGTTCTTCAGGGCTCCGTGGTAATGCCCGAGGTGCAGACTCCCTGTGGGTCGCATGCCGGAAACGACGCGCTCCGCGTACATTCGTTCTTGTCCTTTAAAGTTGAAACAAGGCGCCGATCAACTGATACGACACGATAATCATCGGCGTCAGAATTACGGTCAGCAGATTGGTCACCAACAACAACAGCAGAATCGGAAAACCGTAAGGCTCGATGCGGGCAAACGACAACGCCAGTTTATTCGGCAGCAGGCTCACCGCGATACGTCCGCCGTCGAGCGGCGGGATCGGTAACAGATTGAGCACCATCAGAATAATGTTGACGAATATGCCTGCCGAGGCGATTTCGTAAAAATAATCGCTCTCCACCATGCCGTTCACGATCGCGAATTTGAGCGCGACGGCCCAGCCGAGCGCCATCATCGCATTGGCGCCGGGGCCGGCCGCGGCCACCCACATCATGTCCCGCTTCGGACGGCGCAGCGCGTGATAATTCACCGGCACCGGCTTGGCCCAGCCGAACAGCAGCGGGCTGCCGCCCAGCAGTTTGCTGGCAAGCAGAATCAGCAACGGTACGAGAATGGTGCCTACCGGATCGATATGACGCAGCGGATTCAGGCTGACACGGCCAAGCGCATAGGCCGTGGTATCGCCGAACCACTTCGCCACATAACCATGTGCCGCTTCGTGCAATGTAATGGCGAAAATGACCGGAATCGCATACAGGGCAATGGTCTGGACGAGGTGCAGTTCCATCAAGGCTTGGTCGCGCGTCTGATCAGGTGCCGAGCGTATCGCAACGAGCCACGACGGATGACGCCCTGTCCGCCTCCGCCTTGCGATACCGCGTTCCGAATGAGCTGATCAGAGTTCCCCTACGCATAAACGCTCGATTTTAGCAGAGCCACCCGGTTGACCCGGCGGCTCAGTGCGCGATCGGCGTAATGGAACCCTTGCCCTTGCGCAGGATTTCGACCGTATCGCCGGTGAGGTCAACCACGGTAGTCGGTTCGATGCCGCAAGGTCCGGCATCCATGACCAGATCGAGTTCTCGTTCCAGCCGTGCACGGATATCGGTTGCCTCACTCAGCGGCGTTTCGTCGCCCGGCAACATCAGGGTTGTCGACAACAGCGGTTCATTCACCTCGGCAAGCAGGGCCAGCGCGACCGGATGCTCGGGAACCCGCAGACCGATGGTCTTGCGCCGCGGATGCAGCAGGCGACGCGGCAACTCACGCGTGCCCTCCAGAATGAACGTGTAACTCCCGGGGGTCAGCGCCTTGATCAGGCGGTATTGCGCGTTGTCCACCCGAGCAAACAGGGCAATCTCCGACAAATCCCGGCACATCAGGGTGAAGTGGTGATTTTCATCGACTTGCCGGATACGGCGCAGCCGCACCATCGCGTCCTTGTCTCCCAAATGACAACCGAGCGCATAACACGAGTCGGTGGGATAAGCGATGACGCCGCCGTCGCGGACGATTTCCGCCGCCTGCGCGATCAGGCGCCGCTGCGGGTTGGTGGGATGAATGACGAAATACTGTGACATGCAGTGATTATTTATCAGGGAAACGTCGATGACGCGCGGTGATTCGGCACATGCCGCAGTACTTAGGCTTCGTCCGCGCTCGCATACCGCACGCGCCGCGCGATCGAAAGCCGGCCCATCAAACCCAGTCGCGCCAGACCGGCTTCACATCGCGCGGCAGATCGGGCAGCCGGCCGAGATCGACGCGTGTCTCGCCCGGGCCATGAAAATCCGAGCCGCGCGAAGCAAGCAACTCGAACTCCTGCGCATGTCGTGCATATTCGCCGTATTGCTCGGGCGAATGACTGCCGGTGACGACCTCGATACCCGTGCCGCCCGCCTCCTTGAACTCGCCAAGAAACTGCATCATTTCATAGCGATTCATTTTGTAGCGCCCCGGGTGTGCAACGATCGCCTGGCCACCGCTCGTGCGAATCCAGTTCACCGCCTCGGTCACGGAACACCACTCGTGTGCGACATAACCAGGCTTACCGGGAACGAGGAAATGCTGAAACACCGCCTTCACATCCGAGGCATACCCGCGCGCCACGAGGAAGCGCGCAAAGTGGGTGCGACTGATCAGGTCGGAGTTCTCCGCATACGCGTAGGCACCGTCCAGACTGTCTTCGATACCAATGCGATCGAGTTCCGCGGCGATCAGTTCGGCGCGACGGCCGCGACTACTGCGCACATGCGCGAGGCCTTCGCGCAGCACAGCGTTTTCGTAATCGATGCCAAGGCCGACGATGTGGATAGTCAGTTCGCTCCAGGTCGTGGAGATCTCCACGCCGGGAACAAAACGGATGCCGCATTCCTGCGCGGCCTGCGATGCATCGCTCAAGCCCGAGACGTTGTCGTGGTCCGTCAATGCCAGCGCATTCACACCATTGGCCGCGGCGCGACGTAACAACTCCTGCGGCGTCAGTACGCCGTCGGAAAAAGTCGAGTGACAATGCAAATCGAGGTTGAGTGCCATGATCTTCTCAACGAGCCCGCAACGATCCTGCTGATTGCTACCGGCCCGCTGCAACGCGCGATGATATCACGCAGCCCTCAGTCGCCCTGAGCGAGGAACGCATCGATCAGGCTGGCGACCGCCTCCGGCTGCTCGTGATGCAACATATGGCCGGCATCAACAACCGTCTCGCAGCGCAGCGACGAGAAACATGCGCGACGCGACGCAATGTCATCGGCGCTGAGATTGAGTCGCTTTGCCGCGCCGGAATCCGCACCCTCCACCCATAGCACGTCAGCCCTCACCTGGCGCCAGCAGGCCATCGCTTCCGGCAATCGATAAAGAATCGGATTGACACGCTTGTGCGCCGGGTCGCCGCGCAGCACCACGCGGCCCGATTCATCTTCGCAGCCCCAATGGCGGGCGAGAAAATCCGCGCGCGCCGCGGTCAGGCGTGGATTGCGCTGCACGAGGCGCTGCGCGAACGCATCGAAGCTCTGGTAGGAATTGAACGACGTCGGCGCGGCGAGTTCGTCCAGCCAGCGCTTGTAGCGCGTCACTGCCTCCTCGGACGGTCGCATGGCGACACCGAGCCCTTCGAGATTGATAAGCTTGTCGACGCGATGCGGCCGGATACCGGCATACAGGCAGGCGACGTTGCCGCCCATGCTGTGTCCCACCAGACGCACCGGCACATCGCCTTGCAGACGATCGAGCAGGTAATCGAGATCCGCCAGGTAGTCGGGAAACCAGTAGCTCCCCGCACTACTCCACTGCGTTTCGCCGAAACCGCGCCAATCGGGGGCCATGACGCACCAATCGCCTCGCAAGGCATCGACGACGAATTGAAACGACGCGGACACATCCATCCAGCCGTGCAACATCCACAGCTTCGGTGCATCGGCATCGCCCCAGCGCCGCACGTGGTAACGCAGACCTCGCACATCGAGAAACAGGGATTCGCTTTTCTTCATCGCTTTACACAAGGCCTGGCCCACCACTCATTCGCGTTTGCCGCAGGCATGGTTTTCTTGATCTACGGCAAATCCATGTGCCGGTCAGCGTTTTATATTGTTGTGGCATAAGTATTTTCCATGTTCCCCGCGTTTGAAATGGGGGGCCGAGTGGGCTAACCTTGCTTGGTTTATATCGCCTTTACGCGTAGTGAATGCGCCGCTTGAACTGGCGCACGGCAGTGGTCGAAATGCCGATTTATCGAATTTTTATCAGGACCCATCATGCCTCACGTTGTTACCGAATCCTGTATCAAGTGCAAGCATACCGACTGCGTCGATGTATGCCCGGTTGATTGCTTTCGCGAAGGTCCGAATTTTCTGGCAATCGATCCGGACGAGTGTATCGATTGCGCCGTTTGCATTCCGGAATGCCCGGTGAACGCGATTTACGCGGAAGAAGATGTACCGGAGGACCAGCGCAATTTCATCGCGCTGAACGCCGAGCTGGCGCGCGACTGGCCTGCCATCACCGATCGCAAGGACGCGCTGCCGGACGCCGAGGAATGGAAAGACGTGAAAGAAAAGCTGCATCTGCTCGAACGCTGATCGGCAGGGCCGATCTTGCCAAACGATCGGCCGCCCCCATCTCTTCTTCAAGCCTCCTCCGCCAACATCCTCTGAGCGCGCGAAGCATCAACGGTGAGTTCGCGC
>DATCWO010000187.1:0-6245 GCA_036566325.1 Burkholderiales bacterium
CCGGCTTGGCCGGGCTTTTTTGTTGCTCGCGAATTCGCCAATATGGCGATCTGGTCCCTGCGGTGGAAATGACATGCGCGAACTGATCGATTTGCTCGCCGAGCATGGTTTACTGGTGGTGTTCCTCACGACTTTGATCGCGCGTATCGGCGCGCCGCTTCCGGCTGCGCCCCTGCTGGTCGTCGCGGGCGGAATGGCGATGACCGAACAACTTTCTCTGCCGATCGTCATGCTGGTCGCCATTGTCGCGAACGTCATTGGCGACAGCGTCTGGTTCGGTGCGGGCCGAGCGTATGGCGCGCACGTCATGAAGCTGCTGTGCAAGGTTTCCCTTTCGCCCGATTCCTGCGTTCGCCAGAGCGAAACGCTCATTTCGCGCTGGGGCGGCAGTTCGCTCATCGCGGCGAAGTTCGTCCCCGGCGTCTCCGTCGTCGCTGCACCGATGGCCGGCGCACTCGGCATGTCGGTGATTCGGTTTCTGTTGTTCGGTGCCATCGCCGGGGCGTTGTGGTCCGCTGCTTATCTGGGCCTGGGCATGGTATTCAGCGATCAGGTACAGCGCGTGCTCGAAGCGATGGCGAATGCCGGCGGCATTGCGACGCTGGTCTGCGTGATTCTGCTTATCGCATTCGTCGCGTGGCGCTACTGGAAGCGGTACTCCTTTCTGCGCAGCATCGAGATGTCGAGAATCACCGTGGATGATTTGTATCGGCTC
Organism: Burkholderiales bacterium; assembly: GCA_036566325.1. GTDB lineage: Bacteria > Pseudomonadota > Gammaproteobacteria > Burkholderiales > SG8-39 > ZC4RG42. Next base: position 716 of record DATCWO010000187.1, read on the forward strand.
ATCGAAGACGGGCTTGCGCCGGTGATCATCGACGTGCGTTCCGAAGCGGGATTGCAGATCGACACGCGGCAGATTCCCGGTGCGATGACGATCAACCTGACCGACTTGCGCGATCGAGCCGCCGAGTTGCCGCGCGATCGCGAGATCGTGCTGTATTGCACCTGTCCCAATGATGCATCGGCTGCTCGTGCGGCGCGCATTCTCGCGGGGCACGGTTTCACGCGCGTGCGGCCGCTCAAAGGTGGATTGGAGGCATGGGTCGCGGCAGGTCGCGACACCGGTGACGGTGGTCGTCGCGAAATAGTCGCGCGTTTCCCTCCCGACGACGCGGTCTTTATGGCGTTGGAACAAAGTCGTTTCGATCCGCTCTCAATATTCGCGCGGCACGACACGATTCGATGCGCTCGCGACCATCCTCGGTGCTTAATCAGACATTCCCTATCGCGTCGAGCCGATTCGCAGTTTAATTAAGTGGCGCTGCCTGACATTGTGATTTCCGCATTCGTGGAAGCGACTCAAGAAAGGAGTACCAACGCATGAAACTCTATTTCACTCCGGGCACATGTTCGTTCGCCTCGCATATCGCCTTGCGCGAGCTCGGCGTACCTTTCGATATGGAGCGCGTCGACCTGCGCAGCAAGAAGACCGGCACGGGTGATGATTTCGCCGCAATCAATCCCAAAGGTTATGTGCCGACGCTACGGATCGACGAAGGCGTGTTGACCGAAAACATCGCCGTGTTGCAGTACATCGCCGATCTGAAACCGGAAAGCAGACTGGCGCCCGCAAAAGAAACTTTCGAGCGCTATCGCTTGCAGGAGTGGCTGGGGTTTATCAATTCTGAAGTTCACAAGGGCTACAAGCCGTACTTCGACCCGAATGCCGCGGACTCGGAAAAAATCCGTGCAGGCGAGAAACTCGGTCAGCGCTTCGATTACGTGGAACGGCAACTCGACGGCAAATCGTACTTGATGGGTGAGCAATTCACCGTTGCGGACGCGTACCTGTACGCCGTCCTCGCGTGGGTGCCCAAGACCACGCTCAAGAATCTGGGCAAGTGGCCGAATCTGCAGCGCTATCAAGCGCGGATCAGCGAACGGCCTGCCGTTCAGGCCGCGCAGAAAGTGGAGAGCGCCTGAGGCGAGTTTCGAATTTGCTTCAAGCGATGGTGTCGAGCACGCCGCCGTCCACGCGTAGCGCAGCGCCTGTCGTTGCGGAAGCCTGTGGCGAACACACGTATACGACCATGTTCGCGACTTCGTCCACTTTCGCCAAGCGCTGAATGATCGAGCTCGATCGTTGTTCCTTTACGAAGGCGGTGCCGGCCTGTTCGATACTGAGCCCTGCCTGATCGGCGCTGTCTTTCAACATCGCTTCGACGCCTTCCGTTTGGGTCGGCCCAGGCAGCACGGCATTCACCGTGACGCCCGTGCCGGCCACACGTTTGGCAAGACCCCGCGACACCGAGAGATTGGCGGTTTTGGTGAAGCCGTAATGAATCATGTCGACGGGAATGTTGAACGCCGACTCGGACGAGATGAACACCACTCGTCCCCAGTTCTTCTTGATCAAGCCGGGCAGATAGGCGCGTGACAGACGCACGCCCGACATGACGTTCACTTCGAAGAAGCGGGTCCATTCGCTGTCCGGAATCTCGAAGAAATCCTTCAGTTCGTAGATGCCGACGTTGTTCACCAGGATGTCGGTATCCGGCTCGGCCCTCACCAGCGCGTCGCAACCTGGTGCGGTACCGAGGTCAGCGGCGACGCCGCGCACATGGGCACCGGGAACTTCGTGCTTGAGTCGGTGGATGGCCTGATCGACTGCGTCTTGTTTGCGACCGTTCATGACGACCGTGGCGCCGCACTCGGCCAGGCCTTTAGCCACGGCATAGCCGATACCGACGGTCGAGCCGGTCACGATGGCGGTTTTGTTTGATAGATCGATTTTCATGAAGAGTCCCTCTTTAAGACGCGCCGTTGGCAGCGGCGGAAACTCGAAAGGAGCGTGGCCTGGCAGGATTTAGGAGAGTTAGCCTGGACAAACGCAGTGGGCGGAAACGTGCGGCACGGCGGCCTAAAGGCAGGATTGACCAGTCAATCAGCAACGCAAATCGAATAGGTATTCAAATTTTAAAAGTATTGCTTGACGCGGTATGGGGCAGTCTATACCGTGCGGTTCTGCAGGTTTCAAGCCAAGCCCAATTCCCTGTTTCCCGTGTGCTCTTCAGCCCCCAGAACTCGTTATTAGGATTCTTGAACGCTTGCGTGTTGGGGCGACAGCCCTTTTTATCAGCAGTAGGCAGTAAATTTTTTAGAGTATTTATTTCATGACAACTGGCATCGTTAAGTGGTTCAACGACCAAAAAGGTTTCGGATTCATCAGCCCTGATGGCGGCGGCGAAGACCTCTTCGCTCATTTCTCCGCGATCACCGGCGGCGGCTTCAAAAGCCTGAAAGAAAATCAGCGCGTGGAGTTCGAAGTGACGACTGGCCCTAAAGGCAAGCAAGCGTCGAACATCCGTCCGCTCGACTAAATCGAGCGTCGCGATTGGAAAAGGCCGCCTGCGGGCGGCCTTTTTTTATTGATCTTTTCGTTGCATTCGAATCCTCCGATGACAGAAGCCGAAGCAAAAAAAATCGCCACCCATGAACATTACAAAGGCGGCTTGTATCGGGTCGTCGGCACCGCAACGCATTCCGAAACGCTGGAACCGATGACGGTGTACGAACAGCTCTGGCCGAAGGAACGTTCACTCTGGGTTCGGCCTGCTGCGATGTTCAATGAAGTGCTCGAAAACGGCACTCCGCGCTTCCAGCCGTTGTAGTTCTGCTTACTTCATCAGTGCGAGTTCGGGGCGCTGATCCCGCAAAGCCCTTCCGGCGTTATCCTTGGCACCCAACGTTCGGAGGGTCACATGGCAAACGCTACGGAAGCGCCCGACTGGTCGAAGATCCCCGCGCCGCAGGATGATGGCGCCACCAATCATCTGCCGGGCACGAAGCTTCCCGTCGTGCCGCTTGCGGCAACCGACGGATCAATGATTGACCTTGCCGCCTTGCGTGGGCGCACCGTCGTTTATGCGTATCCCAGAACGGGTGCACCGGGCGCTCCCAGCCCAGATGGGTGGGATCTGATTCCAGGCGCGCGCGGCTGCTCGCCGCAGGCCTGTTCGTTCCGCGATCATTACGCGGAGCTCAAGGCACTCGGCGTCGATCATCTATTTGGACTCTCGACACAGGACACCGCTTATCAGAAAGAAGCGGTGGAGCGCCTGCGTCTTCCTTTCCCGCTGCTGTCCGATGAACATTTGAACCTGGCTCATGCTTTGCAACTGCCGACCTTCGAAGCGGCAGGCATGACGCTGCTCAAGCGCTTCACATTGATTATCAACAACGGTGTGATCGAGCACGTCTTCTATCCGGTATTTCCGCCTGATAGGAATGTTGCCGAGGTAATCGACCGGCTCCGTCGGGCGTAGCGAAATCTCAATCGAGGAGATTGGAAATGGCATATGTCGATGGTTTTGTCGTTCCTGTTCCGAAGGAAAACCTCGCTGCGTATCGGGCCATGTCGCGCAAGGCAGGCAAAGTCTGGTGTGAACACGGGGCGCTGCAGTTTATCGAGTCCGTCGCGGACGACGTAAAGCCCGGCAAGTGGACCTCGTTCCCGCAGAGCGTCAAGTTGAAGCCCGACGAAACGGTGGTTTTCTCTTGGATTATTTTCAAATCGCGCGTGCATCGCGATCGGGTCAACAAGAAGGTGATGGCCGACCCGCGCCTTGCGAAAATGATGGACCCCAAAGCGCTGCCCTTCGACGGCAAGCGCATGATCTACGGCGGCTTCAAGACCATCGTCGATCTCTGAGCGGTTTGCCGCCGCCCAACGAAAACGGCCCGGCTTCTGACCGGGCTGTTTCAGGGGGGCGCCTCGTCAATATCTCGGCGGCATGGCGTTTTCGGGCTCGACCGGTATCGGAATCCATTTACCCGCGCACTCTTCAACGTACGGGTAGTAGTCGTCCGCCTCTTCGCAGTAATACCAATAGTCGGTGTCATCGACCACTCTCTCGGAAACCACAACGACCGGCGGCACGTAGGGGTTAGGGTATGGATAGACAGGGCCCGGGTAAAAGTACCAGCTTGGCCCGACGATCCACCACCAGCCGATTCGCCCGTGGTGATGTCCGTGATGCCACGATCCGTGTCGCCACTTATCAAAATCGTGCCGCTTGAAATGACGAATGTCGCCGTGCCAATGCGAGCGCGACCCGGTATGCCAACGTTTCGTGTGATCGCCTGAGCTATGGCGTGCCTTGTGGTCGAAATGGTCGCCTGTCCGACCATCGTGTTCGCCGCCTGACCCGGCATGCCAATCATTTCCCCGGCGATCAGGGTTCCCGCTCGCTTTGTCGCGTCCGTCACCTTCCCTGCTGTTATGCAGGCGGTCCTGATTTTCGCGCGAGCCGGCATGGCCTTGCATACGATTGCCGTCTACCGTGCGCTCGATCCGGATGGGCTTATCATCCCCGCTATGCACGTCATTCGATTGGATCGTGCCGACTCGCGACGAACGCTGCTCGTCGACGCCGCGCTCGGTATGGATACGCTTGTCGTTCCCGCTTGAGCGCACCGCATCCAACCGATTCGATCTGACCGGCGCGGAGCGTCCGTCGCCCTGCCGCGATGTATCTAAACGCTGCGTGGTTGCCGCGCGCGGGTGCGCGTCACTTCTTGGAAATGCCGTACCGGAATTCATGCCACCCGGCTGTCGCGCTTTTGCAGCCCCCCTTGTGCCGGTTTCGACGCGGCTTCTCGACTCCGAAAGCGCGCCGCGGTCTGGCGTGCGCGTTTCCCGCGAGGTCGGCGCACCGCTCGGGGCGGATTGAGCTTGTCGCCCGCTGAAGCTGCGGGAAGGCGAAGCGTCGCGCTGTACGGAATTTGACTGTCGCTCGCCGCTGCCACGGGACGGCGAGGCATCCCGAGAGAAACTGCCTCGCCCACCGGAATCGCGCGACGAACCGCTGCCGCCTCTGTCGGCCGCATCCACCTCATTCACCATCGGCGGGATGGCGAGGAGAAAGGCGAACAAAAGCGCGGACATCTTCATGATGCATACGACCACGGCGGCGTGCGTTGATTCGAAAGAGAAATGTAAGCGTTTATTTCAAAACCCAGCCGCATGCTTCCGCGTCTCAGACACAAGCGCGTAACCGCTGCCGAATCGAGACTTTGCTGTTCGACCATATTCAGGCCGCCGCATTGGGTGAACGCGCAAGTGCTGCGCGTCAATGGCGGCTTCGCTTGATGAAGGCGCCTTGTGCTAACGTTGTCGCCCGGGGAAGGGCGCAATGACACCACAAGACAAAGCGCGTGAGAAAGTTGAGCAGATAGAAACGCGCAGGCTGCGAGCCCAAGTAACAGCAAAGAAAAAGCAGTATGAAGCGACGCGTTCTTATTATTGATTCCGGTGTGGGGGGCCTTTCGGTGGCCGGCGCTGTCCGTGCGGCGTTGCCCGATCTCTCACTCAT
>DATCWO010000233.1:0-7126 GCA_036566325.1 Burkholderiales bacterium
GTCGGTCATGATGCTCGCAAGGGCTATCAACAGGGAACATGGCATGCAGCGCTCGACGCCGTCGGTTACCCGAAATCCGGCCCCGTAGGCGCCGCATCGAAGCGCGAACCGGCAAAACCCGCGATGGAACAGCAACCCGAATCCAGGAACAACGCTTCGGCTTCCAACTCCGATTCCGCACCCGGTCCCTATACGCCGCGCTTCTAGCGCGGCGCGGGTCGCTCTAAGGCGTTCGGCCAGGGAGTCGCGGCCTCAAGCGCGCGAAAAAATCGGTCGCTTCGTCCCCGCTCAGCGCCGCATGCTCGCACGCGGCACTCGATCGAGCTTTCCCTTATCCTTGTCGCATGAAAATCGCCACCTGGAACGTCAACTCGCTCAAGGTCCGACTGCCGCATGTATTGCAGTGGCTCGAGACGCATCGCCCCGATGCAGTGTGTCTGCAGGAAACCAAAAGCGAAGACCACAACTTTCCCTGCGACGCCCTCGAAGCAGCCGGTTATCACGCGGCTTACTGCGGGCAGAAGGCCTACAACGGCGTCGCAATACTCGCGCGCAGCATGCCAACCGATGTGACCCTTGGTATTGTCGACTTCGACGACGAACAGAAGCGCGTCATCAGCGCAACGGTGGGCGATACACGCGTTGTTTGCGCGTACATCCCCAACGGGCAGGCGGTCGGCAGCGAGAAGTACGAATACAAACTGCACTGGCTGCGTGCCTTCAACGAATGGCTGCGCGGCGAGCTTGTGAAACATCCGCGCATCGCCGTGCTCGGCGACTACAACATCGCGCCGGAAGATCGCGACGTACACGATCCCAAGGCGTGGGCCGGCCAGGTGTTGTGCAGTGAACCGGAACGCCTCGCCTTTCAGTCCTTGCTCGACCTCGGATTGCGTGATTGCTTCCGTCTGTTCGAACAACCGGAGAAGTCCTACACCTGGTGGGACTATCGAATGAACCAGTTCAAACGCAACATGGGTTTGCGCATCGATCACATCCTTGCAAGCCATGCACTTGCGGATACGATCAGCGCATGCACCATCGACGTCGAACCGCGGCGGCTGGAACGCCCATCCGATCACGCGCCGGTGATCGCCGAGTTTCGTTGCTGAGTTTTTCTGGCTCACGATAGAAACTGACAGCGATATACCTAGGGCAACAGTCCGCCTATGCCTCGCGATCCCGTTCGTGAGACATTCGCCGAACGCGAACAGTACCAACCTCCGTTCACCTTTCGATTTTTATCGCCTGTCGCGCTGCCATAGCGGCACGGAGCGACATCGCGAATTAGCCGCGCCTTGCCGGCTCGCGGTTGCTTTATCCGCTGAGTATTACGCCACACTTCAACGCGGCTCAGACTACTGAAGCAACTTACCACTTCATATCTCAAGAGCGCGCAATGTATTGATATGCAATACACAAGCATGCGCGCTTAACAGAGCGTCTAGTCCATTCGGCCGAGTATGCCGCCGTACTATGCCGATGTATAACGCGACCGCAGCGTCTCGCACACAAAACTCCAACCACAAAGTTTGAAACAAGAAGACGCGTCCCATCGGGAAGGCGTCAATCAATGTGGATTAAAACGCGCGCAATGCGCTGCGTAGTCATCGGCCTGGGGAGGCTTGTTGCAATGATCAGCGTGGCGACAATCATCGCAATGCCGGTTCGCGCGCAATCGATTGCCCCCACTGACGCGACGACGCAGGAATTTCTGCGCCAGCAGGAACGCGAACGAGCGTTACGCCAACAACTGGAGCGAACTCCGGATGCACGGCTGAAACGCCCCGAAACGCACGACCATCTGGGCCGGCTGCCCACTGACGAATCCCCATGCTTCACGATCAACCGCATCGTTCTCCAAGGCGATGCTGCGGAACGATTCCAATGGACGTTAGCGCAAGCCGACGCCGCCGATGACGCAACGGAAGACGCCGCAGCCGGCCGCTGTGTAGGCGCTCGCGGCATCAATCTTGTGATGAGACGCATGCAGAACGCCATCGTTCAGCGCGGCTTCGTTACAACGCGCGTACTCGCCGAACCGCAAGATTTAAGTAGCGGCACGCTGACGCTGACGCTCATTCCCGGCCGCGTTCGGAATATCCACTTTGCAACCGGTTCGGACCATCGGGCTACGCTCTGGAACGCCATGCCGGTGCAGCCGGGCGATCTGCTCAACTTGCGTGATATCGAACAGGCACTGGAGAACTTCAAACGCGTGCCGACGGCGGACGCCGATATTCAGATCATCCCTGCAGGAGGGGCAGGCGCCAGACCCGGAGACAGCGATCTCGTGATCGGTTGGAAGCAGCCGCTACCCTTCCGTCTGAGCATCTCTGCCGACGATTCCGGCAGCAAGACAACCGGCAAGTATCAGGGCGCGGTGACGCTCTCCTACGATCACATGCTGACGCTCAACGATCTGTTCTACGCGAGCGTCAATCACGATCTGGGCGGCGCCGATTCCGGTCGTCGCGGTACGCGCGGTTATGCCGTGCATTACTCGATTCCTTTCGGCTATTGGCTACTCGGCTTCACCACAAGCGAATACGACTATCACCAGTCTGTAACGGGGATCAATCAAAGCTATCTTTATAGCGGCGAAAGCCGCAACACCGATATTCGCCTGTCGCGCCTGATCTATCGCGACGCGGTTCGCAAAACCACGGTGTCGCTGCGCGGCTGGCAACGAACGTCGAAAAACTTCATCGACGATGTCGAGATTGAAGTGCAACGCCGCCGCATGGCGGGTTGGGAAGTCGGGCTGGCACATCGCGAATTCATCGGCCGAGCGATTCTAGATTTGAACATCGCCTATCGACGCGGCACAGGTGCGATGGAAGCGCTTCACGCGCCCGAAGAAAACTTCGACGAAGGCACCTCGCGCCCGAAACTCGTGACGTTCGATGGGCAGCTCAGCCTGCCCTTCTCCCTGGGCGAACAGCGCTTGCGCTACAGCAGCGCATGGCGCGCGCAATGGAACCGCACACCGCTGGTACCTCAGGACCGATTCTCGATCGGCGGGCGTTACACCGTGCGCGGCTTCGACGGCGAAAGCGTGCTATCGAGTGACCGCGGCTGGATCGTCCGCAACGATCTCGGCATCGCCATCGGGCAAAACGGCCAAGAACTGTATCTCGGTGTGGACTACGGCGAGGTGAGCGGCCCCTCCAGCGACACCCTCATCGGCAAGCGTTTGGCCGGCGCAGCGCTCGGCCTGCGCGGCAGCTACAAGAATTTTTCCTATGACGTGTTTGTCGGCAAGCCACTCAAGAAACCCGACGGTTTCGAGACGAAGTCCACTGTTGCGGGCTTCAACGTGAATTGGTCGTTCTAGTACCGACTCGTGACGAGGTCAGAATGAACAAGAACTGCTACCGAATCGTTTTCAACAAAGTACGCGGCATGTTGATGGCCGTTGCGGAAACCACGGTCGGTCAAGCCAAGGCGAGCGGCACAACGCCGCGCGGGCCAGATCGAATCGGCGCATCGATGTGGGCCACGCTCCGTCCTGCGACTTTTTACGTGCTGGCTACATTCAGCCTTATCGCCTGGAACGTGCCCCACGCACAGGCGCAAGTCGTCGCCGATCCGACTGCGCCGGTACACCAACGCCCAACGACACTCAGCGCCGCCAACGGCGTGCCGCTGGTCAATCTCCAAACGCCCAGTGCGGCCGGTGTTTCGCGCAATAGCTATAAACAATTCGACGTGCAGCAACAGGGCGTCATCCTCAACAACTCGCGCACCAACGCACAAACGCAATTGGGCGGTTGGGTGCAGGGTAATCCCTACCTTGCGGCCGGCACCGCGCGCGTCATTCTTAACGAAGTCAATTCCACCAATCCGAGCTTACTGCGCGGTTATGTCGAAGTCGCGGGCAGTCGGGCGCAAGTCGTCATTGCCAACCCTGCCGGCATTTCCTGCGACGGCTGCGGCTTCATTAACGCCGACCGCTCGACCCTGACAACAGGCACGCCGATCTTAAGCGGCGGCAGTCTGGAGGGCTATCGCGTACAAGACGGCACGATCATCATTTCCGGCGCTGGGCTCGACGACAGCCGCACCGACTACAGCGAAGTCATCGCCCGCTCGGTGCAAGTGAATGGTGGTATCTGGGCGAACGAGCTCAAAGTGACGACCGGTGCCAACCAGGTCGATACCGCCCATGCGCATGCAACGCCCATCACCGGTACGGGCGCGGCTCCTGCTTTCGGCATCGATGTCGCCCAACTGGGTGGCATGTACGCCGGCAAGATCACATTGGTTGGCACCGAATCCGGCGTTGGGGTCCGTAATGCCGGAAACATCGGCGCCACGGCAGGCGATGTCATCGTTACCGCCTACGGACGACTGGAAAACACCAGACAGATTGCCAGCGTCGGCAGTACGCGCATCGACGTCGCCGACGATATTCGGAATAACGGCGCGATACACGCGCAAGCGGGGATCAACCTCCGCACCCCGGGCGCTCTCGACAACAGCGGTGGCTTGATTCGCGCCGGCGGCACGCTTTCGATCGACGCTGATCATCTGAGCAATGCCAATACGCAAAGCATCGATCAGGGTATCGAAGGACAGTCGGCCCACATCTCGGCTCGAGGAATCGATAACCGCTTGGGCACGATGCGTGCCGACTCCGCGCTGACTGTTACAAGCCACGGCACGCTCGACAACACGCAGGGCTTGATTTCATCCGTTCAAACCGCCGCGATACAGGATGCCGATCTTTTCGACAAAACGCTGGCGATCATCAACACGAACGGCACGCTCATCGCGAATCAAATGCTGAATGTGGACACCTTCAGTCTGACGGGCGACGGCGATGTGCTCAGCGCAGGTGATCTGAGCGTCAAACTGACAGAGGATTACACGCACACCGGTCGATTGCAGGCGACCGGCAACGCCAGTCTGGCGACGACTGGCGTTCTTACGAATCAATCCACGCTGCTCGCCGCTGCAGCACTCGATCTAAAAGCTGCCTCCGTCAACAATCAGACTGGCGGCGAAATCGTCGGCGGTGAGGTGAACCTGATTGTCACTGCGCCAAATACACTGATCAATCGCGGCCTCATCGATGGGCGCGACACGTTCATCGAAACCGCCACGCTGAACAACGTCGGCACCGGGCGTATCTACGGCGACCACATTGCAATCCGCGCCACCACCGTGAATAACGAAGCGGAGAGCGGCGCCGCGCCGGTCATCGCGGCACGCGACCGTCTCGATATAGGTGCGCAAACGATCAACAACGGCGAAGGCGCGCTCATTTTCACTGTTGGCGATATAGCAATCGGCGGCGGCCTGGACACCGACAAGCATGCGATCGGTCAGGCCGCAGCGGTCAACAACACCAGCGCGACCATTGAAGCGCTCGGCGATCTGACGATCGACGCCGCCGCGCTGAACAACAAGCGAAGCGCCTTCAGCACTACACGCGTTCTCAGCACCGAATTACCCGCTGGCCTGGAGCTCCTTGCTTACGATCCCGCGCTGGAGTTTTTCTGGGACATCGTGGAGACGGCGCCAGTCAACTGGCGCAACCATGTGAGGGATCTGTACATCAACCATATCGACAGCATTGCCGGTATCGATATGAGTCCAAATTACCGCAACGAACTTGTCGCGCTCGTCGATGCGCAACCGCTCGCCGTTTACCAGGACTCCATCAATGTCTGGAATCTGCTGATCAACAAGATTAACAATGACCACTCGGAATGGATCGATGCGATGGCGGCGCGTCTTTCCGGCCAGACCTTTCCGCTACGGAGTTATGACCAGCGCTGCCGCGATGATGAATGCGACTACATCACCTATGTCACGCAACGCAGGACCGATTACAAAGATATGGTGACGAGCATGTCGCCCTCCGCCACCATCCGCGCCGGCGGCAGCGGCAGTTTGGTCGTCGGTGCGCTGACCAACCAGTACAGCACCATCGAGACAGGCGACGACCTAGTCCTCGTCGGTAACACGCTGCTCAACGAGGGCGCGGAGTTGTATCTGCAATCGGATATTCTCAGCACCGGCTACACGCGGCACTGGGTCCGATCTCCCCAAAGCCCCTTCTCCAGCGCGAGCAGCACCAGCCGCTTGCTCGAAACCATTCCTGCCGTCATCAGCGCAGGCGGCGCCCTGACCGGGTCGTTCACCGGCCGCATCGACAACGTCGCCATCCGCGAAAACTCTGCGCCTTCATCGACAACCGGAACGACGGTCGCCGCATTGAACGTCAGTGACATTGGTCAAGCCGCAACAGGTGCCAACAACACCCTATTCGGCATCAACACCGCGAACGGCAATCGGCCACTGATAGAAACCGACCCGCGGTTTGCCGGCTATCGAAGCTGGCTGTCGTCGGACTACATGCTGCAGCAACTAAGCCTCGATCCAGCAGGCATCCACCAGCGCCTTGGAGACGGCTTCTACGAGCAGCAACTGATCCGCGAGCAAGTCGGGCAACTCACCGGTCGGCGCTTTCTGGACGGCTACGCCAACGACGAAGCGCAGTACCGCGCGCTGCTCGATACCGGCCTGCTGTACGCGCAAGAATGGGACCTCGTTCCCGGCATCGGCTTAAGCGCCGCGCAGATGGCGCAACTGACTAGCGACATGGTCTGGCTGGTCGAGCAAACCATAACGCTTGCGGATGGAAGCCAAAAGACCGTTCTCGCTCCGCAGGTCTACGTGCGCGTCAAGGAAAGCGATCTGCTCACCTCGGGTGCACTCATTGAAGCAAACGATCTGCAACTGAACGCCACCGGCAACGCGTTGAACAGCGGCACCATCACCGGGCGCAGTATTGTCAGAATCAGCGCGGACACCATTGATATTCTCGGCGGCAGCATGCGCGCCGGCGATCTGCTTGAGGTGAACGCCACAAGTGATCTGAACATCGTCAGCAGCACGAATGAAATCAAGATGACGCAAGTCGGCACGCAGAACCGCGTCACGCTCAACCAACTCAACAGCATTGCAGGCCTTTATGTCACCAACACCGATGGCATTCTGGTGGCCAGCGCGGGGCGGGACATCAATCTCGGCGCAGCGCTCATCACCAATCACGCTACGAGTGGCCAGACCGTCCTTTCCGCCGGACGCGATCTGAACCTCGGCGCGGTGGCCG
>DATCWO010000204.1:0-12136 GCA_036566325.1 Burkholderiales bacterium
CTTTTCTTGAAAGTATGAGCACCAAGTATTTGCTTGAGAACCAACCAGCCCCTCAAAGGTTACCCCTCAAAGAACCAGCCAGCTGCCTCCAAACACTACCCAGCACCCACACCTATCGGCTGTTAGTTTTTAAAGAACGATTTTCGCGTTCGCTGCGTTGTTCTGCAGCAACGAGAGCCGCGCATTATATAGGGCCAGAAACTTCCGTCAACACTTTGCGCGAAACATTTTTAAAGTTGCTTCGAAAGCGCGTCCGTGCAACGTAAATCCCTACAACAAACGCACATCGATCGGCGCCAAACAAGCGCGTTCGCTTGAGCGTGTGTGCCGCACAATGCAACATCGCGACGCGAGCGCAAAGCGCACTCATAGCAGCACGCACAGTGACGCGGTCATAGCCGGGCAAACGCAAATTCCCCTTTTTTGAAGTGGCGAGGCATGGCACCACAACGCCTCGCCCAAAATCATCTCCCGAAAAAATCACATGTCTCGCACCACCACACCAACCGATCGCCCACCGCACGCACCCGAGGCAAGTCGTGCGCAGCGGCTGCTTGGCGACTTTCATGTCACCGGCCTGTTCTGGTATCGCCTGCATCGCTGGGCCGTCAAAACAGTGCCGGCGTGGTTGCTGCCGCCGATCCTCAACGTTTTCACGCTGTTTTTTTTCCTCACCATATTCAAAATTCGCTCAGCGATTGCTGCGAATCTGGACGCCGTACTCGGTCCGACGAACTGGCTCGAACGGCAACATCGCATCTGGCGAACGATGCACAACTTCGCCTGGTGTCTCACCGAACGCTATGAGCGGCTCGTCACCGACCGCGATTTCGAAGTCGTGTGCGAAGCGATGGAACACTGGCACGCTGTCTGCGGAAAGCGTCATGGTTTCGTGATGGTGACGGCACATCTGGGCCTCTATGAAGTCGGCTCGATGTTGCCGGCGGGCAAAGACACGCCGCATGTGCATCTCGTGCGCGAACCGGAAGTCGATCCGCGCGCGCAAGCCTTCGTCAAGGAAAGCGTGGCGGCAGTCGAAAACACGCATTACACAATGCATTTTCAAACCGGCGATCCATTGTTCGCCCTGAATCTGGCGCAGGCGCTCGACCGCGGTGAAGTGGTCGCCATCCAGGGCGATCGCCCGCGCGCCGGCGGCAAGACCGTCACGGCGACCCTATTCGGTCGCGATTTCATATTGCCGGCAGGGCCCGCCGTACTATCGCGAACGGTGGGTGTGCCGATGATTCCTATATTTGCGATCCGCGAAGGGCGCAGACGTTTTCGGCTGGTGTTTCGCCCGCCGATCACCGCGCCACGCACCCGCGATCGCGATGAGGACTTGCGTCTCGCGACGATCCAACTCGCGCGTGAAATCGAATACGGCATTCGGCGCGCGCCCTATCAGTGGTTTGTGTTTCGGGCCCTGTGGCCCGACCACAACGCCGACTCACGCGCTGGCGAGGAACGTTCCGATACTGCCTCGTAACACCGGGCGATCCTGACAGAACGCTTCCACCGTATATGTACTAAGCGGCAGCACCATGGATTGCAATCGCACGACGACGATCAGCGGCGCGTCAACAGGAATCGTCGCAACGGCGAGCTCGACGTCTCGCAAGCTGACGAGGTAGCCGCTTGGTACCGTTGTGCGCTCTCCTGCTCCGATGCGCCGTAATGCCTCCCCCGCTGCCGCGGCTTGTGCCGCCGCTTCAATCGCCACGATTGCGGGTACAGTGTTCCCGTTCGCAAGCGGACACGCAGACGGAATCAATGCTTCGCACACGATGTGTTCATCCGTGTAATCGAAAACGCGCTCTACAAAACGCATCGGCGATCGATGCGGCAATAAGGTCTCGATCGGAGGATGGCCGCTTCCCCTCGTCGCATACGGTGCACTGCTGTCCTCCCAAACAGACAGGGGCTCGCTCAGTGTCAGATCTCCGTTTGTCACGATAGTCGCACCGCGTTTCAGCTCGAAACGCACCCGACCGTCTCCGAGCGCCCGCGTCGCGAGGCGCAGTTCTTCGCCTGGAAGCACGAGCTTTCGCAATCGAACATGGTGAATTGCGCTAAGTACGCCACCACCGGCGCGGCGCGCGATCGCTTGAGCAGCGAGCGCGAGTTGTGTCACCCCGGGCAATACTGGCCGACCGGGGAAATGGCCTTCGAAATAGGCCGCGGACGGCAGCAACTCGTCCATGCTAAGCAAGCTTCGCGGAGATTCCCGCAACGACAAACGCGGGGATAACGTCGCGAACCTTCGCGATATCGGGCAGGAAACAAATGTCTTTGAAGCCGTTCGCCTCCAGCGCAGCCCGCCATTGCTCCGGCGTCAGAAAGCCCCCGTTCGGACGCCAGTCCGGGACCAACACGGGCGAGCGAAAGGATTCGAGCAAATTAAAAACGAATTCGACATATACCGGGCGCTTTTCGAACGGGCGCACACATTCTGAAATCACGAGCGTTCCATTAGGCGCCAGCGCCGTGCGAATTTCAGCCAGCGTAGCAGCGAGATCGTGTGCGACGTGCAACACATTAACGCCATAAATCATCGTGCAGCTCGCGGGCGCGATGCCTGCGTTCGAGAACGGCTGGTCGATATCCAGTTTGGCGAAGCTGAATGGCGCATCGGGAAACGTCGGTCGCAGCGCTTTCTGCGCGCGGCGCAGAAAAATTCCGGAAATTTCCGTGAAGCGATACGCCTTCACATCGCCGATGCGTTGCGACGCCTGGAGGCGACGCCATACCGCTTGCGCCCCGCTGCCCTGGCCGCCACCGATTTCAAGTATGGAGGTGGCGTTGTCATTCAGATGCTGCTCAATAAGAATCGCGCCGATCGAATTTGCAATCGCATACAGCGGATTGTCGTTCGAAAAATAGTCGCTCCACGCATCGAGCGTATCCGGCCCGAACAACGCCTGCTCGCCGGTCAATTCGCCTCGCAGAACCGCCGCATAGTGCTCCGCCGCCAGTGCGGCGATCCGATAGGAAGGCAGGCATCGCGCATCGAGTACTTCCTGTTCCCGCAACAATGCGCAAGGATCTTCGATTTCACCCGCCACCGAGCGATAGCGCACCGCATCACCCTCTTCGAAGCGCTGCACACGCCCCGCTTCCGCGAGTGTTTCCAGCAGCCAGCGGACCGGCACGCGTGCGACGTCCTGATTCAACCCTGCGGCGAGAATCACCTCATCGATAGTACGAGGCTGCATGAGCGCTCGACGCAGCGCGCTCGTTGCAAGAACCTGTGCCGCCAGTGCCACTGTATAGCGTTCGATCAGACCACACGACTGCACGAACGATTCGTTGAGCAGCGGCAACAGCACCGAGGGCAACAGCGCTGCATCACCTTCTTGCTTGGAAAGCGCTTTCATCCCTCTCCAGAGTGGTGGCTCAGGGTTCGTGAACGACTGCAGTGGCGGGTTCCGCCTTTGCACACGACGGCCTTACAAGGACTGGATTGCACACCAAAGGCCGACTTGTGATACTGCGCATCAATCCTGGTAAATCGAGCGCGCGCGATAGTAGTTTGACCGTAATCATGCGTGCGATTCGGGCGATATCGACAACCGGTCGAAAATGACTGGGACGTGCCGTCGCCTCATAAATAGCGGCGATCGGTAGCGCGACAATCGGCGACCCGGCTCGACCGGCGTCAATCAGAATTTCACTTTCGAAGACGAATCCCTGTCTGGGGTTATGGCCGGCTTCCGTTTGACTCAGCACTGACGCCGGATAAAGACGAAATCCGCACTGGCTATCGATGATTGCCTGGCCGGCTGCCCAGGCAATCCAGAAATTGGCAAAGCGGTTGGCGCGATAACGCGCAGGCGGAATTGCATTCTTGGCATGCAGCCGGGACCCCACAACCAGCGCATCAGGATAGCGGCGCGCACATTCGATAAAGCGGGGTATTTCGACCGGATCATGTTGGCCATCCGCATCGAGCGTAATGATCCAGCGGGCACCGTCCTGCAGTGCACACTGCATACCGAGCCACAGGGCGGCCGCTTTACCTTTGTTGCGCGCGCTACGTAGCACCAGAAGCGGCATTCCCGTCAATTGATCGGCCGTACCGTCATCCGAGCCATCATCGATGACGATCACGCGATGACCATGCGCCATGACGCGCTCGGCAACCGCACGAATGGTGCGCGCCTCGTTGTAGGCGGGTATCAATACGACATAATCCGACCGATTCATTTACTAGATCATTCCACCGTTGATGCCGATCTCTTGGCCGGTAATGTAAGCGGCGTGGTCGGAACAGAGAAATGCGACCAGTTGCGCAACTTCCTCCGGCTTTCCTGCTCGATTCATTGGCACAGTCGCCTTGATGGCTTGCGCATCGAACACGTCCCGCGTTACCGCCGATTCAATAATGCCGGGCGACACAGCGTTGACCGTCACACCGCGGGACGCTACTTCGCGCGCGAGAGAACGCGTGGCGCCGACCAGACCCGCTTTGGCGGCCGAGTAATTTGTCTGACCACGATTACCCAACTGCCCTGCCACTGACGTTATGTTGACGATTCGTCCCCAGCGTGTGGCGAGCATCGGCAACAGCAAAGGCTGCGTGACGTTGAAAAATCCATGCAACGAAACGTCGATCACCCAGCGCCAAACGGTTTCCGGCATCCCAGCCATGGGCAAATCGTGATGAATACCGGCATTGTTCACCACAACCTGGATCGGCTGCGTTTCAATCAGCGGTTGCAGCACCGCACGCGTTGCAGCGGCGTCCGCGACATCAAACAGAACAACTTGCGCGAGTCCGCCTCGTTCCCGAATCTGCTCAACCATGGCATGAGCGCGCTCGGGATGCGTATATCCGTGCACGAGCACTTCCATGCCGTCAGCAGCCAACGCCGCGCAGATCGCACTGCCGATTTCACCGCTGCCGCCCGTAACCAAGGCACGAATCATGCCGCGCTCACTGAGGCCACTGGCGTAAGACGAACTTGCAGGGCACAGCTTGGTGCGTATTCAATGACCAACTCTCCTTCGACTTGTCGCGCGCAGGCGCTCAGCACAGCGAGCAATCGACCGACATCGCTTCGGCTGCGCAATGCTTCGAGTGCGACATCGCACAGCGAAGACTCCTGCGCCGTTGCCGAGAGACCGAGCGTCAGTCGCGCGAGCGAACTGGGCAGCACCTCGGGTGTGAAAAGCAACGCTATACCACAAGGAATCTGCGTGGACCGCAATGCGTCGAGTGGTTTCGGCATAGGTAGGTCGTAGGCAACCAGCATCACCGCAGAACGCTCGGCCGCGGATTGCGCAACGGCTTCCAGCAGTCCCTGCGCGGCGATACCGCACGGTGCGGAAATCGTATTCGACCCCGCATGACAGCCCACCGCGATCGTCCAATAACCCGAAGGCGCGTTTTGTACCGAATTGTGAAAGCGTGTCGGTGAAACCTGCCGATCGTCGCTGGCCAATGTTTCGCAAAGCGCGTGCATGTTTTCCGCATCGCCATCCGCAGTAGCGAAAATCGTGGCGACCTCGCTGGCCGGGATACACGCATGCTCGATCGCCTGCTGTGCCACGGACAACGCGAGACGTACCGCGCCACCAGCGCGACGTCGTTCCGTCGGAGGCAAAATTTGCGGCGACGGCGAAACGAATGGGGTGAACGAATAGGGTCGCTCGCCGGACAAGATCGGGCGCGATGCTTCCCAGCCGGACAGTCCCGGCGCAATCAGACCGACACCACTCAAAAAAGCCTGTATCAATGCATCGCCCCGAATACCAGACTGCAATTGTTACCGCCGAAGCCGAAGGAATTGGTAAGCACATATCGCACTTCGCGTGGCGCAGCATTCATTTGCAGTTTGGAAATGCACTCTGGATCGATACTTGTCGTATTCGCCGTGCCCGGTGCGAAACCATGCCGTATGGCCAGGAGCGCGATGACCGCGCCGGCGATTCCCGCCGCGCCTAGCGTGTGTCCCATCGCGCCTTTGGTCGAACTGATCGGCACTGCATTGCCAAATACGGCCGCGATGGCCTTGTCTTCCGTACTGTCGTTATTGCGCGTCGCCGTGCCATGTGCATGCACATAATCGATCACGCCGGCATCGAGGCCCGCGCGCTGCAACGCGGCGCGCATCGCATCGCGCGCACCTGCGCCTTCAGGATGCGGGCTCGACATGTGATACGCATCGCTCGTTTCGCCATAACCAAGCAGCGCCAAGTCACTTGACTCGCGCTCCAGCAGCGCAAAGCCGCCCGCTTCACCAATCGACAAGCCGTCGCGCAGTGCATCGAAAGGGCGAGCTGGTGATTTGGACACGAGTTGCAACGATGAAAAACCGTAGAGCGTTGTCGCGCAGAGGCTATCGACGCCACCGACTATTGCGGCATCGCACAGCCCTGCCGCGATACTGCGCTGCGCACTGGCAAAGACTTTTGCGCTCGACGAACAGGCAGTGGACACGGTGATACAGGGGCCGCGCAACGCGAACAATGCGCGCACGAAACCGGTCAAGGCGCCAAAGTTGTGGGTCTCGGCGTACTTCACCGTGTCATTCAACGCGCCGGTCTGAGCATCACGCGCGCGATAGGCAAGTTCCGTGGTCAGAATGCCCGAGGTGCTCGTTCCGAGGAACACGCCGACCCGTTCCGCGCCGTAACGCTTCCTTGCGCGCGTTACGGCTTGTGCGAAACCGTCCTGTTCCAGCGCGAGTAATGCGAGTTGATGATTACGACACTGAAAATCGCTCAACGACTCAGGCAGCGTAACGGCTTCCACATCCGGGACACGTCCGACATGACATTCGACCGGCGCCGGCTCGAAGTCATTCGGTGTGAGCGCCATGCAATTTTCCATCAGCGCACGACGCGTGGTATCCGTGCCCGCGCCGAGCGCACTGACGAGCGTGAAAGCGTTGACGAACAGTGGCTGCACAGAGAAACGCGATACGAAGAGAAGACGGAAACTACCTGGCCAGTATAGCAGCGCACCTACGCCGGTCGTCCCGATCGGCTCCACAACCAGGAAAACAATAATGACAGGATGCCGCCAAGCCCGACAGTTGTGCCGATGGATTGCAGCACCGGGTTGGCGGCCAAGCTCAACACACCGAATGCGCTGACGGTCGTAAGGCAGCACACCAGCAAGGCAAACAAATTGCGCGCCCGTTCTTCCGCGGTGGAGAGCGATCGATTGAAAAACAAGGCGTAATTCAAGCCGATGCCCAGTACGAGGAGCAGCGACACAAGATGAAACAAATTAAGGCGCATGCCGAAGGCGACAAGCAACGCGGCGGTGGCAAACACCGCGCACAGCACCGGCAGCATGACCGCCAGTACCAGCCGCCATTGGCGCAAACCGGCCCACAGCACGAGCGCGGTGGCGATTGCGCCGATCAGCCACAGCCATAGCGACTCGTCGCGATAGTCCTTGACCATGCGATTCGACTCGGCTTTGAGATCGAGCAGAAACACCGCTTCGCCGGCCAGCGAGTTCGACGCAACAATCAGCGCATCTGCGTCCTGCACACCGGAAAGCGGCAATAGCGCGGTCCAACCCTCCTTGCCGTTTACCAACAGCGCGCGCACTTTGAGTTCCAACCCGGTGCCGGCCAGCGACTGCGGCGACAGCAACTTGGCCCCCCTCGCCTTCTGCACATCAGCAATGAACGGTTCGAATAGATTGTCCTGAAACGGCAAGCCTCGCATCGCCTGAGCGAGGCGTTCGCGCAAGACATCCTCGGTCGGTAGCGCCCGCTGACGGGCGCGCTGGGTATCGATGCTCGGCAAATAGAACGCGGGCGAGTCGTAAGACCGGATCAGGCCGCGCTCCTTGAACGCATCGAGGCGGGACGCGAGTTTTTCGGCGCGCGCCAATACACTGTCCATCGTCGCGTCCTGCACGACATACATCAAACGGACGTCCGGTGCGCCCATCGCTTCGCGCATGTTCTGATCGAGTTGCCGCGCTGTTTCTGAAATCGGATTGAGATTGGCGAGATCGTTCTCCCATAGGCGCGGTCCGCGCGATGCGAGGAAAACGAAACTCGCAAGAAGCGCAAGAACAACCAACCAGCGCAGCCAGGGCGCCGGGGAAAAAGATACAAACCTGACGGGTGGCGTGGCGCGCACAGAAAGCAGCGGCATCTGCACGAGTTGGGGTAGGACATAGCGCGTCACGAGACCCGCCGCCAGCACCCCGGAAAGTGAGAACAGACCCAACTGCGCCAAGCCCTGAAAGCTTGACAACAACATCGCGAGCGAACCGGTCACCGTCGTCAGCACTGCCATGCGTAGTGTCGGCCAGACTCTGCGCACCGCATCGCGCACGGTTTCACCCGGCACAATCTGCGTAAATACATAGGTCGGATAATCAACCGCTTCGCCGATCAAGGTCGCGCCGAACCCGAGCGTGATGCCATGCACTTCGCCGAATCCAAGGCTGACCGCCGCGACGCCTGTCAGCACGCCGCTCGCCACCGGCAACATGCCCAGCCCGAGCAACGGAACGGAGCGATAGGCGAAGAACAACACACAAGCGACAAACACCGTAGCGAGCATCGACAGTCGCCATGCGTCGCCTTCGATCGCCGCGCGCGATTGCACCGCGAAAATGCTGGGCCCTGTCGAGAGCAACGTCTGCGCCGCGCCGTTGCGGGCACGTTCGAAAACCGCCGCGACATCCGTCTGCACTTGCTGCTGTGCATCCATGTCGAAACCGGCTACGCGCGTCTCGGCCATCAACAGTGCGCGACGACCCGATTCGTCGAACCACACGCCTTCGCGCGAGGCCGGCCCGGTGCTCTCCATGAGCGGTTGTATGACGGCAAAGATCTCTCCGGTCGGGTCGCGCGCCAGCGCGCGCTGATACAACATCCCGCCGGACGACGCCAGTCGACCAAGCGCAGTGTCGAGCGCGGCGCGCAATCCCTCGACGCTGAAACGCTCAGAATTCACCTGCGGCGAGAGCAGGTAGCGATGCTCGAACAGGAATGTGCGGTCCTGCTGCGCCAGACGCTGTTCGCCATTGTTGACGTAGCTGAAGTGGCCGGTCTTTTCCAGCTCGCTCACAAACGCGCTGCTGGTTTTTGCCAATTGCGCTGTCGTGCCGCCTTCGATACCGAACAGCACCAGTCGCGACGCCACGCCATCGCGCAACTGATCGACCATGAGTTGCTGTGTCGGCGTTGCCGAACGCGGCAGGAACGCAACCAGGTCGGCGCTGATCGTGGTCCGTGCGAATACGATCCACGCAGCGAGTATCAGCAGCGCGCACCACAGCGCGATAACGGCGCGGCGCGCGTTCACCGTTTCTCTTCAATGCGCGTAATCGATCGGTCGCCGCTCGTTTCCTGCACCTCGATGGATTGCACACGTCCTTGCACGCCGCCGATACGAATGACCCGCACGAGTTGTCCCATTTCGACATCGCTAGGCAGCAGCGTCATTGTCCACTGCGCTCGCGTACCGGCCAGTTCGACACGGTAAAACTTTTGCAGCGTCGCCAGATCGCCCCGCAACGTGGCGCGAATGCTTTCGATAAAGGCCCACAGCACCGGCTGGCTTTGCAGCGAAAGCTGATGACGCTCGCCGGTCGCCTTGCGTTCCAGCGTCATCCGGTCGCCGTCGACAACAAAACTCTCGTCGAACGGCGCGGAAACATGCCGTTCGAGGCGATCCGGCCGCTGGAAATTGAGCGTTCCCTTCAACTCGAGCGGCTTCTTCAACGCAGCCAGATATTTGGTTTCGCGAAAGGACACTTCGGACGCCGGCGTGCGCGCCAACTCGGTCATCAGCGTATTGATGTCCCACGCGGCAGCGACAGCGCCGCCATGAATAAAAAATGGAGCGATCGCCACTGCGGCAAGCAGCGTTCTTCTTGTTCGGTCGATTTTTAATGCCCGCATGCCGCGATCTCCATTTCACGCAATCGGTCCAACGGCAGCTTGCCGCTCTCGGTGCGCGGCAACGCATCGACTTTCACCAGCGGCCGCGGCAGGAAAGCGGGATCGATTGCATGGCGTAACGCCTCCATCAATTCGGCTTCGGTCAGATCAGGCGCAACGACGAAGGCCATCAGGCGTTCGACGCGACGATCTCCCGCGCACGGCACATGAAAGGCGCCGTCCTTGACGCCCGGAATTTCGTTGAGCTTGTGATTGAGATCACCGAGGGACGCACGCTTGCCGGCCACGTTGACGATGTCCTGCGCGCGTCCTCGTAGTCGAAAATCGCGCGGCCCCGTCACATCAATCAGATCACTGAGCGGCAACCGTCCGTTGATATGATCGCCATGCACGATCCATTGTTCGCGCTCTCGAACCATATGCACGTGCTCCATCAACTGCCACGTTGCATCAATTGCAGCGCGGCGCATCGCCAGCATGCCGGCTTCGGTGAAGCCATAAATTTCACGCAGCTCCGCGCCGTAGCGTTGTTCACAGGCCACTGCCAATTCGCGCGATAAAGGCGCGGCAGCCGAGACGACGCGCTTCAGTTCCGGCAAGTTCACCAGATCTTCAAGACAGGCACGGATATGAATCGGCGTCGTAATCAACACGCGCTCGGCGGGCGTCTGCGCCAGGCAGGCTGCCACGTCGGCGGCAAACAACGGTCGGCCGGCATGCACCGCTCCGCCGATCTGCATCGGCAACAGCACAGTCGATTCGAAGCCATACATATGCTGCGGCGGCACGGTGCCGACGAAGTGATAAGGGTGATCCGCCGCCAGGCCAAGCGCCTGTACCTCGCTCCGTGCGCCGGCAACCAGTCGGCCCCACGCCTTTGCATTCGGTCGCGGCACGCCGGTGCTGCCCGAAGTAAAAACCAGGGCTGCAACATGCTCCACTGCAATGAGCGGCACCGCATGCTCGCGCGAATCGATCTGCAGATCGGCTGGGAAGTGGAACGAGCGCTCGTCGCTTGGCTGCGCGCCATCGCCGACACAGACGTGATCGGCACACGCGTCACGCACTTGCGTCAAAACGCGCTCAGCGTGATTCGGCGGCAACACACAAGTTTGCCCATTGATCAGCGCCGCGCCGAAAGTCACCATGAAACGATAGCGGTCGTCGCAAAGATTGACCACATGGCGCCGCGACGGCAGACGCCGCGCGAGCGCATACGCGTCGGATAAAAACCGGGCCGCGCTGATCGCTCCATCTTGCGTCCATGCCAATGGTTGCGAGAGGTCGCGGTGACCGAGAAGCGGCAATGCTGCTTGCATGATCAGCGCAGCAGCTCTGGCGCATGACGCGCCATGAGCAATGCGACTCGAATGGGATTGTTATGCCGATAGTGGCGGAAGCGGATCAGGCGAAAAATGTATTCGCCGGCAAAGAGAGATGCCATCAGCACGAATGCCCAGACGTTGTTGAACCAGGACCAGACTTCCGGCGTGGCGAACAGTGAGAGTCCAATCGACACGATAGTCAACGCGAGGAGCAGCAGCGTCCACGCCCAGGTCACCCCGCGCGCGTGGGACGCAAGGTCATCCGGCAGTATCTCGCCGCGATCCAGGCGTGCGATGCGACATACCAGTGGCTCGCGGCCGGGCAGCAAAGTACGACCAAAAACAGCGCCCACGGCCATGTATATCGCGACCGGCGCGATGTACACAAAGTTCAGCGCAGCCGTTTCGTTCAGCGTCGCCCATATACAGGCAAGCAAGGCGAGCCCCAACAGGGGGATACGCAGCCGTGGCGTGAGGCGCTGCCACAGCATAGCAACTCCAAACAGCGCCGAAAGGCAGGCTGCCAGCGCTGGGCGATCGCTCAGAATGGCGAAATGCAGCAGCAACGGACTCGACACGCCGAGCGTGATCGCCACCGGCTTAAACGCGCCGCGCATCATTTCACTTGGCGCGATTGGCCTCGATATGCTGCGCGAGACTGGCCACCGAAGCGAAGATACGCTGGTTATCCGCATCGTCGGCCCGGAGTTGAATGCCGTATTTTTTTGAAATGGCGAGTGATAGTTCAAGCAAGTCGATCGAATCGAGGCCAAGTCCGTCGTCATAAAGACCCGCCTGCGGATCGATTTCATCCGCTGACGTTTCCAGATTCAACACCTCGACCATCAGGTCGGACAGCTCCGCCTCAAGCGGCGTCTTTGTGCTCATACAACCTCTGTTTAAATATTGCGACGCACCGATTTGCGA
>DATCWO010000205.1:0-4893 GCA_036566325.1 Burkholderiales bacterium
CGCTCATCGAAGCGTCGACCCTGGTGATAAAAGCTCCCTTCGCGCGCCTGACCGGCTTCGATCCAACGTGCGTCTAACACAACTGAAACTCGCAGGGTTCAAGTCTTTCGTGGACCCGAGCACCATTCATGTACCCGGGCAACTGGTCGGCGTAGTCGGCCCGAACGGCTGTGGCAAATCGAACATCATCGATGCGGTGCGCTGGGTACTGGGCGAATCCAAAGCTTCGGCGTTGCGCGGCGAGTCGATGCAGGACGTCATCTTCAACGGCTCCACCCTGCGCAAGCCGGTCGCGCGGGCGAGTGTCGAACTGATTTTCGACAACAGCCTGGGCAAGGCCGCCGGGCAGTGGTCGCAATACGCCGAGATCTCGGTCAAGCGCATCCTCACCCGGGAAGGTGATTCGTCCTACTGGATCAACAACACCCAGGTCCGTCGGCGCGACGTGCAGGATATCTTCCTCGGGACCGGCGTCGGGCCGCGCGCATACGCCATCATCGAGCAGGGCATGATCTCGCGCATCATCGATGCCAAGCCGGAAGAACTGCGCGTATTCCTGGAAGAAGCGGCCGGCGTCTCGAAATACAAGGAGCGTCGCCGGGAAACCGAAAATCGGCTTGAGGACACGCGCGAAAACCTGGCGCGGGTGGAAGACATTCGCCGCGAACTCGATGCGCAGATCGAAAAGCTCGCCCAGCAGGCTGAAGTGGCGCAGCAATACAAGTCGTATCAGGTCGAAGCACGCGACAAACAGAATCTGTTGTGGTTCCTGCGCAAGCAGGACGCCGAAGCCGATGCGCAGCGCATGCAGCGCGACATCGAACAGGCCGTCAATGCGCTCGAAGCCGAAACCGCGCGCTTGCGCGAAATCGAAGCGCGGCTCGAAGAAGTTCGCGCCGAACACTACGCCGCGGCCGATGCGGTGAATGCGGCGCAAGGCGAGTTCTACGGTGTCAATAGCGAAGTCTCGCGGCTGGAAACCGAAATCCGTTATGTCGGCGAAAAGCGCCAGCGACTCGAAGCGCAGTCGGCGCAGCTGGATATGCAGGTCGAGCAGTGGCAACGGCAGCGCGAGGATCTGAGTGAAGCGCTCGGCATGTGGCACAGCCGCCGCGAAGGCGCGGCCGAACGGATCAGCGTTGCCCAGGCGCGCGTTGATGACGAACAGGCCAAGCTGCCGGAAACCGATGAGGCCTTCCGGGGCGTGCAGGCGCAACTGAGCGAGGCGCGCGACGCGATCGCCCACGCCGAACAAACTTTCCAGGTCGAGCAGACTCACCTCTCGCACATCGGCAAGGCACTGCAGCAGCTCGAAGTGCGCGAAGAGCGCCTGATCTCCGAGCGCAGCGCGCTGATCGAGCCGGATCACGAACGCCTCGCCGAATTGCAGGAAAGCATTGCGCTGGCCGAATCGGAACTGGCCGAATGCACCGAGCAGATCCGCACGCTGCAGGACGAAATGCCGCAGCTCGAAGCGGCGCGCGGCGAAGCCTTGCATCAACTGCAGGAACTGCAGCGCGAAGGCCATACTCTTGAAGGCCGCCTGACGACCTTGCAGCGCATTCAGGCGCAAGTCGAGCAGAACGGCAAGATCAAGGACTGGCTGGATAAACACGAACTGCAAAATCTGCCGCGCCTGTGGCAGAACATCACCGTCGAGCCCGGCTGGGAAACAGCAGCCGAATCGATTCTGCGCGAACGGCTGCACGCGCTCGAACTGTCCGACCCTGACTTATTGCAGCGCTTGCTCGACGATGCGCCGCAGGCCAAGGTCAGTGTGTACGCCCGCGAAAGCGGCGCCGCGCCGGCGCAGCCGCATGGCGAATTCCATCCGCTCAGCGCGCTGGTGCGCTGCACCGACGAGACGGTGCGTGCGCTGCTCGAGGACTGGCTGACTGGCATTTACGTCGTCGAAGGCATTCCGCGTCTGATGACGCGTCTGGCGCTGCCGGCCGGCGCCGTGCTGATCAATCGCGACGGGCATCAGTTCACGCGTTACGCGGTGTCCTTCCATGGCCCCGATTCGGGCGACGCAGGCATCCTCGCGCGCCAGCGCGAAATCGAAGGGCTGACCGAAGAAGTTGCCCGCACCACCGCGCGCGTCGACGCGGCGCAGGCCGAACACGAGCGCAGCGACCGCGAGTTGGCGGACCGTCGCGTCATGCTGTCCGAATTGCAGTTACGCGAGGCGACGAACAATCGCGAGCGGCACACGCTGCAGATGGAATTGCTCAAGCTCAATGAGGGCGTGACGCGCGTGCGGGAGCGTGCCGCGCAGATCGACCACGAGCGGGAGGAGTTGCGCAGCGAAACGGAAACCGAGCAGGGCAGACAGGCCGAGGCAGAAGCGAATCTCGAACGTCAGCAGGCCGAAATCGACGAGCTGTATGGTCGCTACGAAACGATCAAATCCGCGCACGATCAGGCCGGTCAGGCGCTCGAGCAGCAACGCCAGGCGGTGCAGGCGGCCGAGCGCGAACTGCAGGAAGCGAATTTCGCCGAACGCGAATGCGCCAACAAGGTCGGCGAAATCGAGCGGACCATCGAAGGTCTTGCAGATCAGATCGAACGTGGCCAGGAAACGCGCGAAAGTGCGCGCGCCGAACTGCATGACATCCACGATGACGGCCTGCGCGAACAATTGCAGGCCCTGCTCGAGCAGCGCGCAGGGCGTGAGCAGGCCTTGACCGAAGCACGCGATCGTCAGGAAGAACTGACACAGGTGTTGCGCTCGGCCGATGAAGAACGACTTGGCTGCGAGCAGAATCTGCCGCCGTTGCGCGATCGCATCGGTGACTTGCGCTTGAAGGAGCAAGCCGCGCGGCTGAATTTCGATCAGTACGCGGAACAGCTCACTGCGGCCGGCGCGGACGACGCGACGCTGGCGCAAATGGCCGAAACCAACAAGCAGCGTCCGAATGCATTGCAGGGCGAGATCAACCGCCTCAATCAGCTGATGGGCGATCTGGGCGCAATCAACATGGCTGCGCTGGATGAACTGGCCGCGTCGACCGAACGCAAGACCTTCCTCGATGCGCAATCGACCGATCTTTCGCAGGCGCTGGAAACGCTCGAAAACGCCATTCGTCGCATCGATCGCGAAACGCGAGAGATGCTGCAACAGACTTTCGATGAAGTGAACGGTCATTTCGGCCGCATGTTCCCCGCGCTGTTCGGCGGCGGCGAAGCGAAACTGCTTATGACCGGCGACGAAATCCTCGACGCTGGCATCGAGGTGCATGCGCAACCGCCGGGCAAGCGCAACGCGAGCATTCAGTTGCTTTCCGGTGGCGAAAAGGCGCTGACCGCCATTTCGCTCATCTTCTCGCTGTTCCAGTTGAATCCCGCGCCGTTCTGCCTGCTCGACGAGGTGGATGCGCCGCTGGACGACAGCAACACCGAACGTTTCTGCAACCTGGTGCGCAAGATGTCGGAGAACACGCAGTTCCTCTTCATCAGCCACAGTAAGATCACCATGGAACTGGCGAGCCAGTTGGTCGGCGTTACCATGCAGGAACAGGGCGTATCGCGCGTCGTCTCGGTCGATATCGAAGAGGCGCTGCGTATGAAAGAATCTGCGGCTGCGTGAAATTGATTGCCACGCAACGCCAATTTGCCGTCGCGATGTCCGTCGAAAAGAACGCAGGGAGAAGCCACGCATGAGCGAGCTGCAGCTCGGATTGTTGATCATCGGTGCACTGGTCGTGATCGCGGTGGTCGCCTACAACAAATGGCAGGAAAACCGGCTGCGCCGCCGGACGGAAAGCGCGTTCGCCACCGTTCATGAAGACGTGTTGCTCGGCGGCGCGAAAGCGGCGTCGTACGAATCCGGTGGCGACATTGCGATACCAGCACCCCTGCCGGCGCAACAGGCACCGGAACAATACGAACCGGCGCCCGAGCGACTGGAAGACACCCGGGTCGAGCACGTCCTGGGTGATATCGAATCCGTCGAGCCTGACGCGCCTGAAGTCGAAGCGGCCGATGCATTGCCTTTCGCCGTACTCAACGAAGCGCTCGATTGCATCGCCACGCTGGAGTGTCCCTCCGTTGTAACCGGCGATCGCATTGCCGCGCGTGCGCAACCGCTGTTCGATGACGAAGTCGCGCGGCGCGTGTATTGGGAGGCCTTCGACGAGTCCGACAATACCTGGGGCGCCGTGCAGCCTGATCAGGCGTACACAAGAGTGCGGCTGGGTTTTCAGCTTGCCACCCAGGCCGGTGCGGTTTCGCAGTACCAACTGGAATCGTTTGCCTCATCGAGCGTCGAACTCGCGCTGGCCCTGTCGGCCGACGTCAATGTGATCGACACCGAAGCCGCCATGCAGCAGGCTGCTCGCCTCGACAAGTTCTGCGCCGACTTCGACGTGCAGGTCGGCTTGTCAGTCGTCACCGACGAAACGCACACCATACCGGGCACCAAGATTCGTGGTGTGGCGGAAAGCGCAGGGTTCATTCTGGGCAAGGACGGCCGCTACCATCGCTACGACGAAGACGGCCTGGAGCTGTACATGCTGTCGAACATGGAGCCGATGCCGTTTCATATCGAAACCATTCGCACGCTGACCACGCGCGGCGTGACCCTGCTGCTCAATGTGCCGCGCGCGCCGGGCACACCGACCACCTTTCGCAGCTACATCAAGTTCGCGCGCCTGCTCGCCGAAGCCCTGGACGGCACGCTGGTCGACGATAACCGGCAGCCCATCGGCGAGCGTGCGATCGAGCAGGTCGGCACGCAGCTTTCCGCGATTCACGATGCGATGAGCGCGGGCGGTATTCCTGCCGGCAGTGCGGCGGCGCGCCGTCTGTTCGCCTGATGAGCGATGTCCATTCCCGCTGAGATCCGCACCCAGGCCGCCCGGCTGCGGGACGAAATCGAGGCGCACAACCACC
>DATCWO010000200.1:0-18771 GCA_036566325.1 Burkholderiales bacterium
CCCGACTTCATCGCCCAACCGGGCACGCATGCGCAACCGCATCACAGTTCCGGCATCGTCATGGCGCCGTCGCTGGGCTACATGGACCGCGCGTACGACGATGCGCGGCAGTTCGGCTGGTCACGCGCCCCGATTGTGGAAATGCTGATTCCGAGCACGGTCGACGACACGCTCGCGCCCGAAGGCATGCACGTTGCCAGCCTGTTTTGCCAGCAATTCAATCCCGAGCTGCCCGACGGGCGCAGCTGGGACGATGCGCGCGAAGAGGCGGCCGATCTCGTCATCGAAACCGTCGATCGCTACGCGCCGAATTTCAAGAACTCGGTCATTGCCCGGCAGATTCTTTCGCCGCTCGATCTGGAGCGCACTTTCGGCCTGGTCGGCGGCGACATCTTTCACGGCGCGCTGTCGCTCGATCAACTGTACTCGGCACGTCCGGTGCTTGGTCATGCGAACTACCGCGCACCGGTGAAGGGTCTCTATCTTTGCGGATCCGGCACTCACCCCGGCGGCGGTGTCACAGGGGCGCCGGGACACAACGCGGCGCGCGAAATACTGAAGGACTGGCGAGCGCGTAAGTTTTAGCTGGTGCGTCGCCGGTTTGCCGGGCTGCTAAGCATTCGGTCCGGCACTTCCAAGAGGCGACGTTTGATGAGCAAGGCGCCAGCGCAAGTGGAAGACCGCGCACTGCGTGAGGGTAAACCCCGACCGGCTTTGTCCACTTTCGACGCCATGGCGATCATCGTCGGGCTGGTCATCGGCGCCGGAATTTTCAGACTGCCTTCGCTGGTTGCCGCAAACGCTGCGAACGAGTGGGTTTTTTACGGCGTGTGGATCGCGGGCGGCGTGATTTCGCTGATCGGCGCGCTGTGCTATGCCGAACTCGCGACCACCTATCCGAACGCGGGTGGCGACTATTATTTTCTGCAGCGCGCTTTCGGCCGCAGCCTCTCGTTCCTGTTCGCCTGGGCGCGCATAGCGGTGATCACGACCGGGTCGATTGCAGTGCTTAGCTACACCTTCGGCGACTACGCTTCCAATCTGCTGCGCCTCGGTCCTTCATCATCGGCGATTTACGC
The DNA here is from genome assembly GCA_036566325.1 of Burkholderiales bacterium. Taxonomy (GTDB): domain Bacteria; phylum Pseudomonadota; class Gammaproteobacteria; order Burkholderiales; family SG8-39; genus ZC4RG42. Next base: position 1,080 of record DATCWO010000200.1, read on the forward strand.
CGCATCGGCCGTGCTTCTGCTGACTGCGATCAACGTCACCGGCATACGCGAAACGCGCGGCACACAGAATGTGCTGACGATTTTCGAGGTGCTCGGCGTCCTCGCGATCGTGATCACCGGCATCCTGCTCGTCGCGCCGGCGTCCGTCACGCCCGTCGCAGCGGCCGAACCCAGGGCGTGGAGCGCGGGGCTGCCGCTGGCCATCCTGTTCGTGCTGTTCACTTACGGCGGATGGAACGAAGGCGCCTATATCTCGGCCGAACTGAAGGAGCGCCGCAGCATGGTGCGTGCGCTGGTCTTCAGTCTGGCGATCGTGACGATACTGTACCTGCTCGTCAATCACGCTTATCTGCGCACGTTGGGGCTGGGCGGCATGGCGCAAAGCGAAACCGTGGCCGCCGATGTGCTCGGTCGTTACTTCGGCGCAACAGGCGCGCAGATCATCAGCGTCGTCATTGCCGTTTCTGCACTCACCTCGATCAACGCGACCATCGCCGTCGGCGCACGATCAAACTACGCACTCGGGCGCGACTGGCCGATCTTCCGCTGGCTCGGTCATTGGGATGCGAAGGCCGATGCGCCGCGCAATGCACTGTATCTGCAATGCGGCGTGGCGCTGCTGTTGATCGTGTTCGGCGCCTTCGGCGCCAAGATCGAGACGATGGTGGACTACACCATGCCGGTGTTCTGGTTTTTTTTCATGATGACCGGCATCGGCCTGTTCGTGCTTCGCCGCAAGGATCCGCACACGCCGCGCCCGTTCAAGGTGCCGCTCTACCCGCTCACGCCGATGCTCTTCGTGCTGACCTGCGCCTATCTGTTGTATTCGAGCCTGGCCTACGTAAAAGGCGGTGCGCAGCTCGGCGTGGGCGTCCTCGCGATCGGCGTCGTGCTGCTGATGTTCAACATGCGCCGCGCCCGGGCGCAACCGGCGCAATAACGCCCTCATACGCGCAACCAAGGAGTCGTCATGGATCGTCGTCATTTTTTATCGGCGCTGTCAGGCGGCGCGGCGCTGGCGTTCGTCGGCAGATCGCTGCATGCGCAACCGATTCCGCCCGGCCCCGGACATCATCTCGACGTGCCTTTCGTGCCGACACGCGAGGAGGTGGTCGAGGAAATGTTGCGAGTGGCGGGCACCGGCCCGCAGGACATCGTCTATGACCTCGGTTGCGGCGACGGACGCATCCCGATCATCGCCGCGACGAAGTTCGGCGCACGCGGCGTCGGCATCGACATCGATCCGGAACGCATCCATGAAGCACGCGAGAATGCCGCCAACGCGAAAGTGACCGACCGTGTGAAATTCATTGCCGAAGATCTGTTCCTCGCGGACATCGGCGAAGCAACGGTGGTCACGCTTTATCTGCTGCCCGCGGTGAACCAGCGCCTGAAACCCAAGCTGAAGAAAGAACTCAGATCCGGCACGCGGGTCGTATCGCATGATTTCGGCATGGGCGACGATTGGCCGGCGGAACGGACGGTGAAGGTCAGTGGCGATACCATCTATCTCTGGCGCATCGAATAAAGAAGGACTGAGATGAGAATCGGATTGATTGGACTGGGACGCATGGGCGCCAATATGGCGCGACGGCTGGCGCGTCGCGGCGTGGAAGTGATCGGCTTTGATGTAAGTAAAGACGCGCGCGCGGCCCTGCACGATCAGGCCGGCGTTGCGCTGGTGGACAACATCGACGCCGTCGTCACCAATCTGCACACACCGCGCGTGCTCTGGGTGATGCTGCCGGCCGGCGACATCACGCAGCAGGCCATCGACCGGCTCGCCACGCTGACCAATCCGGGCGACATCATCGTCGATGGCGGCAATGCGTTTTACAAGGACTCCATGCGTCGCGCCGCAGCGCTCGCCGAACGCGGTGTCGATTTCATCGACGCCGGCGTTTCCGGCGGCGTGTGGGGACTGGACAACGGCTACACGCTGACGCTGGGAGGCGATGCGCATGCGATCGCGCGACTTGAACCGGTTGCGCGCGCGCTCGCGCCGTCGCCCGAGCACGGCTGGCTGCATTGCGGTCCGTCCGGCAGCGGGCACTTCGTCAAAATGGTGCACAACGGGATCGAGTACGGTGCGATGCAGGCCTATGCGGAAGGTTTCGCATTGCTGGCGGCAAAATCCGAGTTCGAACTCGACCCCGCCGCGATCGCGGAAACCTGGCGCCACGGCAGCGTCATCCGCTCGTGGTTGCTCGATCTCACCGCCGAGGCCTTGGCGAATAAACCCAATCTGGACAGCATTCAACCTGTGGTGGGCGATTCGGGCGAAGGACGCTGGACGGCGCTCGAAGGCATCGAGCTCGGCATCCCGACGCCGGTGATGAGCCTCGCCCTGATGATGCGTTTCGCCACGCAGGGTCGCAACGACTATCCGGCCAAGTTGCTTGCCCTGATGCGCAATGCTTTCGGCGGGCACGCAATCACGCAAAAACGTTAACGCAGTCGCGTCGAACATGATCGTGATCCTTATGGGCGTATCCGGCTCGGGCAAGACGACGATCGGCAAGCTGCTGGCGCAACGACTCGGCGCGCATTTTCTCGACGCGGACGATTTCCATCCAGAAGACAACGTCAAGAAGATGCGCAGCGGCATCGCGCTCGACGATGCCGATCGCACACCGTGGCTCGAACAGTTGAAGACCGAGTTGCGCAATCATGAAGCGCGCGGCGACTCGGTGGTACTGGCGTGCTCGGCGCTCAAGCGCAGCTATCGCGATCAACTGCGACAAGGGCTGGGCGATGTACGAGTCGTGTATTTGCACGGGACCAAGGCGCTGCTTGCCACGCGCCTTGCCGGACGCGAAGGTCACTACATGCCGCCGACGCTGCTGGATTCGCAACTCGAAACGCTGGAAGAACCGCGCAATGCCATCACCATCGATGTGAGCGGCACGCCGGAAGGTGCAACCGAGGCCATCTGCCAATTACTGGAAGCAGGCTCCGCGCGCACTTAAGCACGCCCTTACCTGCTTCCGACACTTCGCGCACTCGCGACCATCCTCTGCGCTTAATCAGACATTTCCTAATCGCACCAGCCCGGATCTTCGCGATCGAGCATGCGCTTGCACGCCGCGATGAACGCGTCGGCCTGGGTGCGGTCCTCTACCATGAGCTTCACCGTCTCGCTGGCGATCGCATGCGGAATGCGCTTGAGCATTTTGCCGGTGCTTTGCGCGATGATCTGTAGCATGCAGGCGCGCTCGAGGTAATACAGATCTTCGAAAGTGCCGGCGACCGTATCGCCGCAGACGATGACGCCGTGATTGGCGAGGAAGGCGATGTCTGCACCGCCCAGCTTGGCGATAAAACGATTGCCCAGTTCCTCGCTCGTCACCAGGCCGTTATATTCATCGTCGTAGGCGATGCGGCCGTAGTAGCGCAAGGCATTCTGGCTGGCCGGCTCCAGCCGTCCCCCTTCGGTAATGCACAGCGCCGTGGCATAAGGCATATGCGTATGCATGATGCATGCGGGCGCTCTTTCCGAGTTGTGGATGCGGCTGTGAATCCAGAAGGCGCCCGGTTCGACGGTGTAGTCGCCTTCAATGACCTTGCCTTTCACGTCGACGATGAGAATGTGGCGCGGCGTGATCTCCGACCAGTGAAAACCCTGCGGGTTGATCAGGAAGTGCCCGGGCATGCCGGGCGCGGCGAGGCTGAAGTGATTGCAGACGCCTTCGGAGAGGTTGAGGCGCGCAGCCCAGCGCAGCGCCACTGCAAGATCGATACGGGCTTGTTGAAGTGCATTATCCATGGGCGGCGATTTTAGCAGCCCGGCGGGTGCAATCGCGCTTTACGCGATGCCCGCGCCTAGACAATATTCTGTCCAAACAGCGCTGGCGGCTCGCGCAAAAATTGCGCATACACGGGCGCCCATGGGCCCCTGCTCAATCCTCGCGTTCCAGCCCGATGCGCAGAAACGATGTCGTCGTGCCGTTGTAGTAAAGCAGATCGCTGACGTAGGCATCAAAAGGCAGGCGATAGTGTTTCTTCAGGGCGCGCGCCGCACGCTTGAGTGGATCGATGGCAACGCGGACCGGTCCATCCTTGAACGCGAGCACAATGTTGTTGACGCCACCATCACACGGCAATAGCAGCACCTTGTCGGCAAAACTGTTCTCGATGCGCGCCAGATAGGTTTCAAAGCGCGGTTCGTCACGAATGAAATTTACCACCAGCATGCCGCCCGGTCGCAGACAGGCATGGCAGGCGTCGTAAAACGATGGCGTGGCAAGCGCCGCCACCGAGCGACCGTCGTCGAATGCATCGAGCAGCAATACGTCGCAGGCATTGCGATGCGCAGGGACGTACTTTCCGCCATCGGTGATCTTCACCTTCAGACGCGCATCGTCGTACGGCAGGCCGAAAAAACTGCGCGCCGCCGCGACTACCTGCGGATTGATTTCGACGGCCGTCATGCGTGAGCTCGGAATCCGCTCATGCACGAAGCGCGCAACGGACCCGCCGCCGAGCCCGATCATCAACAGATCGCGCGGATTCGGCACGAACAACAGGAAACTCATCATCGCCCGGGTATAGGCGAGCTCCAATTCATCGGGTGCCGAAAGCCGAATGGCGCTTTGAATAGCGGCGCCGCCCAGATGCAGCGTGCGCACACCGCGCTTTTCGCTCACTTCCACACTCGCGGACAGTCCGAGCACGCGTTTGGCGCGGCGCACGCTCATACGGGAATTTGCGAAGTGGAAAGGCGAACTGCGGACACGGAAGCGGCAACGGAAGAAGGCGCGTGATGATACCTCAGGCCACAGCGCGGAACGGCCTACGCCCCGGCCGGTCTTATCGATAGACGTCGATAAACCAAACGCCTCCATGTCGATTCGACGGAATTACATTTGCTGCGTGTTGGCCATTTGCTGCGCCGGTGCGGCCTCGGCCGCCGATCGCCTGCCTATCGACCGCAACCTGCTGCTGCAACAGCAGCAATCGGATGCCTTTGCGCTGCGTAATCGACAGGCTACCGAGGCATTGCGCGCGCGTTCGCGCAGTGCCGAAGAGCAGGCAGCTCTGCAGCGCCTGCATGCGGATCAGCGCCAGCGTCAGCATGCGTTGCATACACGCCAGCAGCAACGCCTCGATAGCGATCACGTCATGCCCGACACACCGGCGCAACAGGCCGCCCGGCGTGCCGAACAGGCGCGCATGGCACAGGAGCGCGAGGCGCAACTGGAACGATTCGAAACGGAGGGCAGGCTCGAATCCCGGCCGGCACCCGGCGGCTGGGGGCCGCGCCTGGATTAAGGAATGTCTGACTAAGTGCCGAGTATGGTCGCGAGTGCGCGCAACTGCGCTGTACGAGCGAAGACAAAGTAGTGAATGCCCTGGCGCTCTTGATCTCGCAATGCCCTGACCCGAAAACCTCAATCGAGGCTTCCTTGACTACTCGTAACCGGCTGGCGCCAGTTCCTGTGCAGGGAAATCGAGCTCCACCATTGCGCCATTTGGATCGCGGCAGAACAGTTGCCACGAGCCTGCGCCCGGCACGCGACGCAGCTTGAACTTGATGTCGCGCGCCTGAAGCGCTGTGACCGCATCGACCAGCCCTTGTGCAGTGAAGGCGATGTGATCGATTACGCCGGAACGCTGCGCCGGCAAGGCACGACCGCCGATGACGTGCAGCACGGCCGCATCGCCCGCGTACAACCACAGCCCCGGAAAAGACAGTGTCGGGCGCGGGCCGACCGTCAGGCCCAGCAGATCGCAATAGAAAGACTGCGTCGCATCGAGGTCTTCTGCGAGCACGGTGAAGTGATTCATTGCCCGAATAGTCATTGCTTGCTCCGGTCGATGTTCAGGGACGAACGCGCGGCGGCGCAAGGCCCAGCGCGGGTCGCAGCGCCTGCGCGACACGGTAGAGCGCATGACGCGCTGCCGCGATGACGCCGCCCATGATGATGAACCCGTGGATCATGCCGTCGAAGCATTCATAGGTCACGTCGACGCCCGCCTGATGCAGCCGATCGGCATACAGGCGTCCTTCATCGCGCAACGGGTCGAAGCCCGCGGTGATGATGTATGTCTGCGGCAAGCGCGACAGATCGGCAGTTCGCAACGGCGAGGCGCGCCAGTCTTGCGCATCCTCTTCATTAGCAAGATAGGCGTCGCGGAACCACAGGATGTTGTCGCGCGTCAGTCCGTACCCTCTCGCATATTCTTCATGCGAGGCGGTTGCCTCCGCCATATCGGTCGACGGATAGATAAGCACCTGCATTGCCAACGACGGCCCCCCCGTATCGCGCAACGCGATCGCCACAACGGCGGCGAGCGTCGCACCGGCGGAGTCGCCCGCGACGGCGATCCGCGCCGGATCGATGTTCAGGGTGCTCGCCATGCGCACAACCCACTGCGTCGCTTCGATTGCGTCGTCCACCGCCGCAGGAAATTTGTGCTCAGGCGCCAGCCGGTAATCGACCGAGACGATGGCGCAACCGGCGAGATTGGTGAGGGCGCGACAGACTTCATCGTGCGTGCTCAGATCGCCGAGCACCCAGCCGCCACCGTGGAAATATACGACGCCCGGTAGAACGTCGTCGTCCGCAGCAGCAGCCGGTCGATAGACCCGCACCGGAATGGTACTGGCCGAGCTTTCGGCGACGAAGTCCGCGATGCGCGCTTCTTCCGACTGCTGCGGACCAAGCGTGATGCGCGTGGCGCGATAAAGTTCGCGCGCGGCCGCAACGCCCAGTTGCGCATAAGGCGGCGTGTTCGAGCGTGCAATGCGCTGCAGCACTGCGCGAGCCTGCGGATCGAGTTGCATCGTTTTCATGCGGCGGCCACCGGACGGCGACGCATCACCATCAGCCACAGCACGGCGATGCCGACGGCAATCACGAACGGGATCGCCAGATGATTGAGCGTCTGCCAGCCGTTGACTTCGAGCAGCATGCCGGACGCGAAGGATGAAATGGCCATCGTTATAAAAATCAACATGTCGTTCACGCCCTGCGCTTTCGCCTGTTCGGCAGGCTTATAGGTTTCGGTTAGCAATGTGGTTCCGCCGATATAGAGAAAATTCCACCCCACGCCGAGCAGCAGGAGCGCGAGCCAGAAGTTCGTTACCGCAATACCGGCCAGCGCAATGGCGATGCAGCTCAGCATGATCGCAACGCCGACCAGCAGAATGTTCAGCACGCCGAAGCGTTTGATCAGCGAGCCGGTGTAGAACGATGGGGCAAACATGCCAATGACGTGCCAGGAAATGACATTCGCGGCCGCGCCGTAAGGATGGCCGCAGATATCCATGGCGAGCGGCGTGGCGGTCATGAGCAGGTTCATGACGCCGTAGCCGAAGGCCGCCGCGACCACCGCAACGATGAAAGCGGGCTGCGCCATGATTTGCGCAAGTGGACGCCCCGGCTCGTGTTGCTGTGCCTGCGCCGGCGTTGGAATGTCGAGAAAGCGCAGCACGATCAGCACCGCCACGAGAAGCGTGAGCAGGGCCAGATATGCGCCGAGATAGGTAACGGGCAGCAGATCCTTGGTCCATTGACTCGTCGCCGGCCCCACAATGCCGCCCACCAGGCCACCTGCCAGCACGAGCGAAATGGCGCGGCTCTTGAAATCGGCGGGGGCGACATCGGCCGCGGCAAAGCGGTAGTACTGACCGAAGGCGTTGTACACACCGAACACCGTCGTGCCGAGGCAGAACAGCCAGAAATTGCCGAAGTAGATTGCGACACACGCTAGCGCGGCGCCGAGCATGCCGATCAGCGTGCCGACCGTGAAACCGGCACGCCGGCCGATACGGCGCATGAGCATCGAAGCCAGGAACGTCGTCAACGCCGCACCGATAACCCAACCGGTGACTGGCAGCGTGGCGAGCGCCTTGTTCTCGGCAAGCGCATAACCGACCAGCCCGTTGAGCGCGATGGCGGTCGAGTTGTTGGTGTACAGCAGCGCTTGCAGCGCGGCGAGTACCGCAACGTTCTTTTTCGCTACTTCCACACGCGCGCCTTGTAAGCAGAGGCGCCCGACGCATCGAGCGCAAAAATCAGAGCGCGATTATATCGGCCCCACTCCATGCGCGCGTGCCGGCACGCTGCGCGACAGCGCCACCGTCGCGCAGTAAAGCACCAGCGCGTTGAGCAGATGCCAGAGAAAATGCGTGCCGAGCGGATTGATCGCGCAGGCCGCCATATCGATGGTGCGCAACCCGAGCGAGATACAGAACACGATTACCGCCATGCCGAGTGGCGCGAAAAGCGCCGGCCGTGCGCGCAAGGCATACAGCGCCATGCCAGCCAACACGATCAAAGCGGGCAAATAGCGATAGGAACCGTTGAGGCTACCGGGCACGAACATGCCCGTCAGCAGACGTTCGAACAGTGCGAACAACACGAGGCCGATAATCATCCGCACCGGACTGAGGCCGCCGACCCGCTGCAGAAAACGGGCGAAATAGACGTAGATGTATATCTCGATGAACAGTACGTCGAGCAACGACGCCCATACCGTGGCAACGGTATGAAAAACGAAGCTGCCGAGGCCGACCAGAGCGATCAGCCCCGCAAGCACGGCGATGTCCCAGGGCAGCACGCATCGTGTTGCTCGCGTGCGCATGAGCAGCACGACGGCAGCGACTATAAAGGCGCCGTTGCTGATCGCATTGAGCGGCTCGGACCAGAACAGCGGGTCCGTGCGCTCGCAATACAGGTCCAGCGCCTGGTGATAGTCCATGGACGCGTCAGGCGCTCAATTCGCGCGCGCTGATGCCGTAGCGGAAATTGTCCGGATCGAGACTGTCGATGCGTCCGGTTGCCGTTTCCCCTTGCGGATACATCAGGAAGGGGACTTTGTAGCCGCTGGAAAACGGCAACATCACGTCATGCGCGTAGTTGTATGCCAGCCAGTTCATTTCCCACGCGCCGAATAGTTTGGGTCGCACTTCCTGCACAACCGGATCGTCGATCGGAATCGGCTGCGGCTTCTCTTCCAACGCCACCTTGCGCACATCGGCCGGATCGACCGGCACCCAGCCATGACCGTCGAGGTATACCTCGGCACGACAGTGCTGCGCCTTGGTGATGTTGGGCGATCCCGCGCCGAGGCTGCGATAACCGAACTGCGATTTGGCGACGCGGATGCCGTACATGTCGCGCGCCGGCAATCCAACGCTGCGCGCAAGACCGACATACAACGCATTGAGGTCTGCGCATTTGCCGCCCAGGTTGCCGCTTTCCAGCATCCCCTTGATGTCGCCGATGCCGCAACCGCGGGTCTTGGGATCGCGGAAGGTGTTGACCACAACCCACTCATAAATGGCGCGCGCTTTCTCGACGTCCGTCTGCGCACCCTTGGTGGCTTCCAAAGCCGTTTGCCGGACGATGCCATCGGTCGGCACCGACTCGGTCGGCTTTGTATAAAACGCGTAATCGCTTGCGCCCAGAGGGCGCGCATTGCCGGCGCGAGAAAGATCCACGCCCCGGTCGCGCGTGGCGAAGCGACTCGTCACTTCGATGACCGGGTCAGCTTGCCCCGGCTGGAATTCGGCGTACAGCATCTGTGCACCATACGTACCGTCGGTGACGATTGTTGCCCGGGTCGCCGCACCGGACCAGGTATTGCCGATCGTGCGCTGCCACGATTCGTTCACTGAAGGCAGCGGAATCCATACGCGCGAAACGCCGCTGGCATTCAGCAACTGCACGCGCGTCGTCACTTCGAAAGTGCGCCACTGTTCCGCCTCGCGCGGATCGAAGATCGGGGTGGAAGCAAACGCCGCGGCCGGCAACCATGCAGCGGTCGGCAGGAGGGCGCCCGTTTTCAAAAAATTACGGCGGTCCATGTTTTTTCCTTTGAAAAAATCAATGAGTGAGCGCTTCGATACGCTGCACGACGTCCGGTGCGCTCCAGTCGATTTCGCCCACCACGGTGTAGCGAATTCGATGCGAGCGATCGAGCACAAAGGAATACGGCAGCAAGCGCGCCTGCCAGGCCTTGGCGGCGTGCATTTCCGGATCGAGCAACACCGTGTAGTCGATCGGCATCATGCCCAGGAAACGGTGTACGCGCGGCGCGCCTTCGCCCATGTTCACTGCAATGAGCGCGAAAGGCCGGTCAGCGAGGCGATCCTTGAGGCGTTGCAGCGAAGGAATTTCATCGCGACAAGGTTCGCACCACGTCGCCCAGAAATTGATCACCACCACTTTGTCGCGATAGTCGGCCAGTCGATGCGGTTGCCCGTTCAGATCGATCAACGTCAGCGGTGGTGTCGCGCCGCCTGTCCAGGGCTTGAAATCGCCCACGGCAAACGCAGACGTCGGCCACGCAAACAGCGCGGTCAGGGCAAGGCAAAGAATACGGGGGTAGAGGTGTAAACGCATCGGTGCCGCATTCTACTAGCTGCGCCAATACCGACGACGCAGCATCACTTCACCAGTAGTTCTCCGACGTGATGTGGCCCGCGTCGCGCCGGCGATGTTTCTTCATGCCGCGCGCCTTGAGCATTTCCGTTACGCTCGAAACCATCGCCGGATTGCCGCACAACATGACATGCGAACTGTGCGTGCTCATTTCCAGACCGACGGCTTTCTCCAGACGACCGTCTGCAATCGCCTCCGGAATGCGCCCCGATAAAGCGCCTGGATGCTCCTCGCGACTCACGAACGACACCATGCGCAACTGTTCCGGATGTTCCTCCAGCAGGCGCTCAATCTGGTCTCGATAGGTCAACTCCGCGCCGTGACGGACCGCATGCACGAGAACAATTTTCTTGAAGCGCTTCCACGGCGCATCGGTTTTGAGTATCGACAGGAACGGACCGAGTCCGGTGCCGGTGGAGAGCATCCAGAGATGTTCGGTATCGGGCACTTCCGACAGCATCAGAAAGCCCGAAGGGTTCGGCGCGAGATAGATGTTGTCGAGATACTCCAGCTTGGCCAGACGCGGCGTCAGCGGACCGCCGGGGACGACGATGTAATAGAACTCGTACGGACGTTCTTTCGGCGCATTCACGAACGAGTAAGGACGCGCGACCATTTCGCCGTCGATCGCAAGCGCGAGCTTGGCGAACTGCCCCGCTTCGAATCCGGGCAGATCCACTTTGACCTGCAAGGAAAACAGCCGCTCGGTCCATTGCTTCTGACCGATCACGGTCCCTTCGATCCACTTGCTCATGAGCGTCCATAAAGTTGTGGCACCGCCTGGGCGAGCGCCTATTGCACCAGAAAAGGCTCCATGTAGAGCGACTCAATCTCCGTGCCGCGCAGGACGATGCTGCCGTCCCGGCGATTGAGGCCGGTATCGCTGAACTCGAAACGATAGGTCCGTTGCAATTGCAACCGTCCTCCATCGTTACGCGCCAGACGCAGCTTGATGCATTGCACGGTATCGTCCAGCAGTTGCAACCCGTCACGCGCGCAAGCATCGTGACCGACGCGCAACGCCAATTCGCGCGCACGCATGCTGTCGTACCAGTACCAGCCGGTGGCAAGGAAGCACAGCAGCACGAGTCCTTGCGTCACGCTACGCAGCCGGGCTGGGATAACGTGCGTGCACGGCGTCGATTTCAGCGAGCGTCGCCTGGTCGAGTCGTTGCGCCTCGGCGCAGCGAAGATTCTCCAGTAATTGCGCAATGGTCGATGCGCCGATGAGGGCCGCGCCGGTATGCCAGCGCGACAGGGCAAAGCCGATCGCCAGTTGCGGGAGCGATATACCACGCCGGACTGCGATGTCGTGATATGCCTCGATCGCAGGTGTGACCATCGGTTTGCGAAAGCGCGTGCCGAAATCGGGAAACAGCGTGTAGCGCGCGCCGACGGGTCGCGCATCGTTGCGATATTTCCCCGTCAACGCGCCGCCGGCAAGCGGGCTGTAGGCAAGCAGGGACAGATTTTCGCGGTAGCAGGCTTCGGCAAGATCCTCATCGAATTTGCGCGATACCAGGCTGTAAGGATTCTGAATGGTGATCGGCTGCGGCAAGCCATGCAGTCGGGCAAGGCGCACGAACTCGCACACGCCCCACGTCGTCTCGTTCGACAAACCGTAATAACGAATCTTTCCGGCACGGATCAGCGCATCCATCGCCTCGATCTGCGCGATGATCGGCACAGCTTGCGGCTCATCGCGCGGCGTGAACTGCGTGGTCCCGAACATCGGCACGGCGCGATCAGGCCAATGGATCTGATAAAGGTCGATGTAATCGATACGCAGCCGCTTCAGGCTATCGTTGACCGCTTCGGTGATATTGGCGCGGGTCAGTTCGGTGCGCCCGCCGCGCAGCCACTCGCGCCGCCCTGGTCCCGCCACCTTGCTCGCGACAACGAGTTGGTCGCGCGCTTGATCGACAAGCCAGTCGCCGAGCATCGTCTCCGTGCGCCCTTGCGTCGGTGCGCGCGGCGGCACCGGATACATTTCAGCGGTATCGATGAAGTTGACGCCGCGCGAAAACGCGTAATCGAGTTGCGCATGCGCATCGCGCGCAGCGGTCTGCTCGCCCCAGGTCATGGTGCCGAGACCGATGCGGGAAACTTTCAGATCGCTGCCGGCAAGAAAGTTGTAATCCATTTAAGAAATCCGCTCGAATGGCGAGTACGGTCGCGAGTGCGCACGGCTGTACGAGCGAGAACAAAGCTATCCATGACCAAGCCCTCTTTACCTCGCGATGTCATTGGCCGCAAAACCTCAATCGGAGCTTCTTAAGCGTCACGTCGGAGTGCGGCGCGACACGAGACGCCGCGCAGTTCCGATTGTGCCATGCGTCTTACGCTGCGCGCGGGTTGCGGGGGCGCGCTGCGCATCGCACAATCGCCCGGTTTTCTCACCTCGAGGTCACGCGTGCCGGTATTCACGAAATTCTGTCTGGTCTTCGGTGCGCTGGCCGGGATGGCCGCCGTGATGCTGGGCGCATTCGGCGCGCATGCGCTGCGCGGGCGCCTCGCGCCCGACATGCTGACCGTGTATCAAACGGCGGTGCAGTACCATTTCTGGCACGCCCTTGCCCTTCTTGCGGTCGGCATGTTGATGTACCACCTTCCCGCATCGGTGCCTCTGCGCTGGTCCGGCGCGCTAATGGCGATCGGCATCGTGCTGTTCTCCGGCAGCCTGTACCTGCTCGCCGTCACCGGGGTTCGCGTGCTCGGCGCCATCACGCCTCTGGGCGGCGTGACGTGGATTATCGCGTGGGCATTGCTGGCGTGGTCCGTGCTGCGCGCCTGATCGGCACGGTCTGCGCGATCCTGCATCTTATCGGCGCACGTCCGATCCACGCCCACTTGGCGTAGCGGCGAACGGTGGCTTCTTGCATAATGCACCGCCTCGACTGAAGAGATCGCGACGCACCTTTTTCGCGCCGCTCTTTCCGCCTATGGCGTCGACCGCCGCACATGATCGGACGACGCGAGCGTGCTGTTGAACGCCCGCCTCCGCATCGCGGCCAACTCGCCCCAAACCGCTTACTCCAGAACCGCATGAATCCACGCCAATTGCTCATCGATAGTTTCGACGCGGCAGTCGCCGCAGCCGACCCACTCAAAATCCTGCCGGCGCATTTACCCACGCCGCCCAAAGGGCGCACGCTTGTCGTGGGCGCCGGCAAGGCGGCCGCGTCCATGGCATTGGCGGTGGAGCAGAACTGGCCGGCGAGCGCGCCGCTGGAAGGCGTGGTCATCACGCGTTATCGCCATGGTCTGCTCACCAATCGGATCAAAGTGATCGAAGCCGGCCATCCCGTGCCGGATGAAAGCGGCGAAACAGCAGCACGCGAAATTCTGCGCCTGGTAAAGACCTTGGGGCCGGACGACCTGCTGCTCGCATTGGTGTCGGGCGGCGGCTCAAGCCTGTTGTCGCTGCCGGTGGAAGGCATTTCCATGGACGAGTTGAAAGCGACGACCAAGGAACTGTTGCGCTGCGGTGCGCCGATCCAGGCGATGAATACGGTACGCAAGCATTTGTCGGTGGTTCAGGGGGGGCGGCTGGCGGCGGCTACTAAGGCACGTGTGCTGGCGCTGGTCGTGTCCGATGTGACGGGCGACGATCCGACCCATATTGCATCGGGCCCCTGCTCGCCCGATCCGACCACGTATCAGGACGCACTCGACATCTTTGCGCGCTATAACGTGAATGCGCCCGCCAGCGTGGTGGATTATCTGGAGCGTGGTGCGCGCGGTGAAGTGGCCGAAACGCCCAAACCCGGCGACAAGGTTTTTGAGCGAGTCGAAAATCGCGTCATTGCGACGGCGCAGCAGTCACTGCAGGCGGGCGCGGACTTCTTCCGCCGGCATGGCATCGCGCCCGTCATCCTGGGCGATAGCGTGACTGGCGAAGCAAGCGAAGTGGCCAAAGTCTACGGTGCGCTGGCTCGGCAGGTTCACGCCTACGACAATCCCTTTCAACGTCCCGTCGCATTGATTTCCGGCGGGGAATGCACGGTAACCGTACGCGGCAACGGGCGCGGCGGTCGCTGCAGCGAGTTTCTGCTTTCGCTCGGCATCGATCTGGATGGCTTGACGGACGTGTACGCACTTGCCGCCGATACCGACGGCATTGACGGCTCGGAAGACAACGCCGGCGCGGTGCTGAGCCCGGATTCATTGCAACGCGCCGAGCAGCAGGGTGTGCGCACCAAGCAACTGGCCGCCACCAACGACGCCTACACCTTCTTCGATCAGCTTGGCGACCTCATCCTGACCGGCCCAACCCGCACCAACGTCAACGACTACCGAGTCATCCTCATCCGCTGAACTTCAACGGTCCGTGGCGGTGTCACGGACCCATTCCCCGGTCCCACTCGGCAAACGCCCCCCAGAGGTGACGAAGCGCATGGCGCTCTTCACGGTCGGCCCGCCCCATAAGATCGGTTTCTCGCCCCTTTAATTTACCTTTGCTCTCCCGCCCTCCGAGAATTTGTGAGTATGCGCACACATTCTCGTTAATACCTGATTATGCGTCTATTATTTGCTTAAGCTTGTCATAAGTAGCAGTCATACAGTATACTTATGGTGCAATGCAATAAATCATTTTGCAACGCAACAGGCATTCGCCCAGAATGCAGTCGTGCGGCAACCTCGCCGCGCTAAAACGGAGAATGAAATGAGCATATTAGTTGAAGCGATTGTCGCGATGCTACAAGTCGCGAGCGTCATCACTCTGCTGTACGGCCTGAGCCTTACAGTGGACAACGGCCTGGAAAAAGCCATCACCGTCGTCGCGAAGCTGCGTAAGAACGATACACGCGCCAAGATCGATGGCCTGCCCCACGCCGCGTAAGCGTTCGGCATGCGCTGGGTCCGCGATCCAGAGCACGACCGTCAACGCCAACCGGTCTCATCGCTTCGGTACCAAGCATAAATTCGGCACCGTAGCAGCAGACCACCACCAACGAAAAAGGCCGGGTTCAACCCGGCCTTTCCTTTTTCAGCTTCCGCGACTACTTACGCCGCTTCGGCCTGGTCGCCTGCCTGCGTCTCGGGACGATCCATCAGTTCGATCACTGCCATCGGCGCGTTATCGCCCTGGCGGAAGCCGAATTTAAGGATGCGCAGATAACCGCCGTTGCGAGCGGCATAGCGTGGGCCGAGCTCATCGAACAACTTGGTCACCATATCGCGATCGCGCAGACGATCGAAGGCGAGACGACGGTTTGCCAGCGAAGGCTTCTTGCCGAGCGTGATCATCGGTTCGACGACCTTGCGCAGCTCCTTCGCCTTGGGCAACGTCGTCTTGATGACTTCGTGCTTCAGCAGTGAGTTGGTCATGTTCCGCAGCATCGCCAGACGATGGCTGGTGGTGCGGTTGAGTTTTCTAAGTCCGTGACGGTGACGCATTTTCTATTTCCTTGATCGCGCTGACGCGGTCTTGCGTGCAGCTTAGCTGCGCGCGGCTTCGAGCCCTGCCGGCGGCCAGTTCTCCAGCTTCATGCCCAGCGTAAGGCCGCGCGAAGCCAGCACTTCCTTGATCTCGTTAAGCGACTTGCGACCTAGGTTGGGTGTTTTCAACAACTCGGTCTCGGTGCGCTGAATTAGATCGCCGATGTAGTAAATGTTTTCCGCTTTCAGGCAATTCGCCGAACGAACGGTCAGTTCCAGATCATCGACCGGCCGCAGCAGGATCGGATCGACCTGCGGGCTCTTGCGTTCGGCATCGACCGTAACGGGCGTGCCTTCCAGCGCAGCGAACACGGACAGTTGATCAACCAACACGCGCGCGGCGTAGCGAATCGCTTCTTCCGGCTCGATAACGCCATTGGTCTCGATGTCCATGATCAGCTTGTCGAGATCGGTGCGCTGCTCGACACGAGCAGACTCGACCTGATAGCTGACGCGACGCACCGGGCTGAACGAAGCGTCCAGAATGATGCGGCCGACACCTTTGCTTTCTTCCGGCACGATACGCAGGTTGCCCGGCTGGTAGCCGCGACCGCGTTCGACCTTGATCGACACCTCGAGCTTGCCGCCGGGCGCCAGATGGGCGATGACGTGCTCGGGGTTGACCACTTCGACGTCGTGCGTGACTTCGATATCGGCTGCGGTGACGGGGCCTTCGCCCTGCTTGTTCAGACGAAGCGTCGCCTCGGAGCCGCTATGCAGCTTGAGCACCACGCCCTTCAGATTGAGCAGGATATCGACGACGTCTTCCTGCACGCCTTCGAGCGTCGAGTATTCGTGCAGTACGCCGGCGATCTGTACTTCGGTCGGCGCAAAGCCGGGCATCGAAGACAGCAGCACACGGCGCAGCGCATTGCCGAGCGTGTGGCCGTAGCCACGCTCGAAAGGTTCCATCACCACTTTCGCGTGATACGGCGCGACGGCCTGCACGTCGATAATTCGCGGCTTGAGGAAGCTTGTGCTTTGCATGCGGGTTTCCTTGTCCTCGTCCTATGTGATCGGTTGAATCGCGTCAGCAGACGCGATTACTTCGAATAAAGTTCGATCACCAGATTTTCGTTAATGGTCGACGGCAGCTCGGAGCGCTGCGGCAGCGCCTTGAACGTGCCCTTCAGCGCTTTGGCGTCCACTTCGATCCACTCGGGGAAGCCGCGCGACTCCGCCGCTTCAGCGGCGGCCTTGATACGCAACTGCGCCTTCGCCTTCTCTGCAATCTCGATCACGTCACCAGGGCGCACCTGATAGGACGGGATATTCACGCGCTTGCCGTTGACCAGCACGCCGTTATGGCGAACTACTTGGCGCGCTTCGGTGCGCGATGCACCAAAACCCATCCGGTACGTCACCGAATCCAGACGCGCTTCGAGCAACTGCAGCAGCGTTTCGCCGGTGACGCCCTTTTGGCGCACGGCTTGTGCATATGTCTTGCGGAATTGCGCTTCCAGTACGCCGTAGGTGCGGCGAATTTTCTGCTTCGCGCGCAATTGATGCGCGTAGTCCGACGGGCGGCTCTGCTTCTGGCCGTGCTGGCCTGGCGGATAGCTGCGACGCTCAATGGCACACTTGTCGGTGAAGCACTTTTCGCCTTTGAGGAAGAGCTTCTCGCCCTCGCGACGGCACTGGCGGCATTTGGGGTCTAGGTTGCGGGCCACTCTGGCTGCTCCTCGTTAGATACGACGACGCTTCGGCGCGCGGCATCCGTTGTGCGGAACCGGCGTGACGTCGCTGATGCTGGAGATTTTCATACCGAGCGCGTTCAATGCACGCACCGCCGATTCGCGACCGGGGCCGGGGCCCTTGATGCGCACCTCGAGGTTCTTCACGCCGCATTCCTGCGCCGC
>DATCWO010000230.1:0-4380 GCA_036566325.1 Burkholderiales bacterium
AGATCACCGGAGAATCTTGGACGTTCATATGGCCTCGAAGGATCCTCCGTAGATGCGCGACCGAGCCCGGCGATCGCAGCGGCCGTTACATCGCTTTCAGATACGCCTCCGCCGCGCTGAAGCGCAACAGAATGCCGATGATGGCGTCGAGAAAGCCGAGAAAGTGGATAGGCTTTTCAGCGGCAATCCATGCCTTGCCTGTCGCGCCGATGGGAATGTTGATGCCGGGCGGTTCCACGAATTCGAGAATCACGATCCGGCCCAGGGCCTGACTGCCGCGCACGACCCGTTCGGTGACGCTTTGAGGCATGAAGGCCAGAAGATCGCCCTGCGCCTCGCCGGTCGAGCCGGAAATGCTATGCACGCGCGCACGAAAAATCTTGCCCGGATACGCGTCGACATAGAACTCCGCGAAAGCCTTGGGCTTGATATAGCCATAGACCTGATCCGGGATGCGCACTTCGATGAACTTCTTGTTCGTGAACATCGCGATCGCGGCGGGCCGCAACTCCGGAAAGTATTGCCCTTCCGAGGAGTACTGGATGGTCACTTGTCCATCGACCGGCGCGACCACCAGCGCGCGATCGACCTTCCATTGCAGATCCGCGATCGCCTGCTCGGCCTTGACCACGAGATCGCGCTGCGTGGCGGCCTCCGCCAGTTTGGAGTCGTACTCCGACTCCGACACGATGTCGCCGCGCAACTGCTTCAATCGCACGAGGTCCCGTTCCAGCTTGCGCAGTTGCGTTTGCAGACGGGCCTTCTCCGCCTGTTGCGATTTCATTTCGATTTCGTAGCGATCGGTCTTGTACCGGTAGATGGGTTCGCCCGCCTTCAGCAGCTGGTTATGCGTCACGTAGATTTTCTCGACTTCGCCACCCGCGGGCGTATTCAGAACGATGTGCGGCGCCCGCACGGTCGTGGAGGACGTGAGATCCAGAAAGGCGAGATAGCGCGTGAAGGTCAGAACCATGAACACCAGGAACACGCCGCCCAAACCCATCGCGATCATGTTGCCGAGCGATTTCTTCACCACGCCGAACTTCACGAGAAGCCAGCAAACGAGACAATAAATGCCGAGGATGATCTTCATCGGTGCACTCTGCGGTTCGTGAACGGATCGGTTTCCACGGGAGGTTCCGCACGCACCTCCTCGACGACAACCGGTTCTTCGGGCGGCACTTCGGCCGCATCGCTCGCGACGCTCCCGGGTACGGGCTGAGGAGCCTGATTGGCTTGGACGCGTGTCGTGCGCGCGCGGTCCAGTATGCGAACGGCCGTGTCTTCGAATGCGTTCCAATCCAGATAGGCGATGAACAGCGCGATGGCCCAGACCCAATGCTGGAACAGGCCGAGCAGCGTCAGCGCACTGACGAGTTCAGCCTGACGCAACTCCTTATGTTGGGCGCGGTGTTTAGGAATCTCGTGCAGATGCCAGCCGACCATCAGCGCGATCACGATGATGACGAGCAGCAGCGGCAGGAGAATCCAGAGCACCCAGTCCGCATCGAGCAGCGCCCGGTAGATGCCGAACGGTTCGTTGGCGTAGTAGTCGTCGGGAACATCTTCCTTATAGACGTGGAAGAGCATCAGAAGCCGCCTCCCATGGCCTTGTAGTAGCGGCTTCGCGCGAGGCGTTGCGCGAGTTGCGCGTCCGAGAGCGTCAACTCCGCATTGAGTACCTCGATGGTTTGCGAAAGCACCTCGTATTTGCTCGTGCGGCCGACTTCGTAACTTTTTTCATCGAGCGCAAGCGCCTGGCGCCGCGCATCCACTTCCTCTGCCGTGGCGCGCGCCTGTTGATCGCCGGTATCGATCAGCACCAGCGCTTCGTACGCTTCGCGAAACGCTGTCGCCGTGACATATTCGTAGTGTGTGATGGCCTGTTGCCGCCGCGCATCGCTGGCCGCCACTTTCGATTCGTTCAGACCTGCATCGAAAATCGGCGCCATGAGGTCCGCGCCCACGTCCCAGAACAGCGGCCAGCCGCTGATCAGTTTCGACGACGACGCGACCCAGCCTGCGGCAGCCGAAAGGGTCAGACGCGGATAGCGTTCGGCCCGCACGCTATTGACGTCCGCATGAGCGGCTGCCAGCAACCGTTCTGCGGACGCGACGTCGGGACGCCGCAGCAGCACGCGCGAATCGATTTCGTGCGGCACATCCGGAATCCGCGCCGTATCGGCAGCGCGCAACAAGGGTTGCGCCATGACACGCGGCGTTCGCCCCACAAGCAGCTTCAATGCGAGCTCCGTGCGCACCCGCGCCGCTTCGATCTGAGGCAGACGCGCCGCGATAGCGGCCACCTCCGCGAGGCTCTGCCGATAAGCGAGTTCGGTGCCCAACTGCGCCTTCCAGCGGCGGAACTCGAAGTTCGATACGGCGCGCAGGTTGACGAGCGTGTTCCGGGTGATCTCAAGTTTGCTGTCCAGATTGCGCAGTTGGAAATAACTCTCCGCGACAGCGGCGGAAATCGACAACTGCGTCGCGTTGCGCGCGTGCTCCGAAGCCGACAGACGCGCGAGCGCCGCTTCATTCATCTGCCCGATCCGTCCCCACAGGTCAGCTTCCCAGCTCGCCGCGGCGCCGATGGCGGTGGTGGATACTTTTTCGTCGATTTCGCTTTCCGAAGCGAGCGTCAGTTGATGCTTGGACATGCCGGTGGAAACCTTGGCGTCCACGCGCGGCCACAATTGCGAGCGGGCGGCGCCCAGGTTGGCGCGTGCTTCGGCGACGTTCGCTGCGGCGGTTGCCAGATCGTAGTTATGCACCAGCGCTTCATCGATCAGCCGGTCGAGAACCTGATCGCCGAAGGTCTTCCACCATTGCGCCTCGATGATGACCGGCGCGGCCGGCGCGGCGGGAACATCCATGACCGGACGCGTATATGGGGATACGACTGAGGAGCAACCTGCGCACAGACAGATGACGATTGCGGCCGGGAGCGACGCGGCCGAAGTCGCCGGAGCGAATCCTGAATATCGGCCGAGCCACGAATACATCGATGCACCGATCAATCGCGTCGAATGGGAGGCGTCTGACAAGTGCTCCCGCATCGGAAGCGGATGGCGCATGCAGGCGCGCGATCAAGGCTATCCGCGTCGCTGGACACCAACAATTGGACCTTGGTCCCAATGCTGCGAGGCGATCAGGTGGTGCGAGGATTACCTATCGACGCACTAGTTGTGTGGAGCGTGCACGCCCGCGTCAGCGCAAATCAGCATCAATCCGGCGATCGTTCTGGCGCCGGTTTTGAGCATGACGCGACCGCGATGAACCTTTACGGTTTTCTCGGCAATACCGAGATCGGCGGCGATCTGTTTGTTCAACTTTCCGAGGAGAACGCCGTGAAGCACATCGCGCTCCCTGCGCGACAGGGACGCGAGTTTTCGCTCCGCCGTCGCTTTCAAGGCGTCGGCCTTCCTCATCGTAACCTGGTACGCCATCGCACGATCGATGGTTTGCAGCAGGACGTTGTCATCCACCGGTTTTTGCAGGAAGTCGATGGCGCCCTGCTTCATCGCCGCGACACTGCTCGGAACATCGCCATATCCGGTCAGGAATATGACCGGTAGATGGCATCCGACGCCCTGCATGCGCTCATAGGCGTGTAAGCCATCCAGCCCGGGCATCTGCAAATCGAGCACGATGCAACCGTTCGCTTCGGACAGCTGCCGATCGAAAAACTCCTGCGCCGACGCATAGCTCTCCACCTTCCATCCCGCGGCATGGATCAACCGCTGGAGGCTGACGCGCACGCTGGCATCGTCGTCGACGACAAACACCACCGCCTCGTCAGTGAAAGATTCATGCAGGGGCAAGAGCATGAAACGCAGCCTTGGGTAGTTCGAAGCGGAACACCGCGCCGCCGTCCTGAGCAATTTCAGCCCAGATCGCGCCGTCATGCGCATTGATAATCGAGCGGCATACGGCCAGCCCCATGCCTAGACCCTCAACCTTGGTCGTCCAGAACGGTTCGAAAATCTGACTGAGCCGATGCGGGCGCAAATCCTTTCCCGTATCGTGAACGGCGCATTGAACCATTGCGCCATTGCGTACTTCCAGAAACAGTCGCCGGCCGTGCACGCCCGCGCTCTGCATTGCCTCGACCGCGTTCACGATCAGATTCACCAACACCTGTTGCAGTTGCGCCCGGTCGGCGATGACGGTGCAATCGGTTTCCAGGTTCTCCTGCACGTTCACATTCTGCGTCTGGATGTTCATATTCAGCATGGCAACGGTTTCTTCCACCAGTTGCGACAGGTCTACCGGTTGGCGCTCGCCCGGGCGTCGACGCATCATCGCCCGCAAGCCGCTGATGACTGCGCCCGCGCGCTTATCGTCGCGGACGATGTCGCGAAGGATTTCGTCGATTTCCGC
>DATCWO010000243.1:0-3069 GCA_036566325.1 Burkholderiales bacterium
TTTGGTGCTCGATTTGCCCCCCGTCGCGCATCCGCCGATCATCGTCGCCGCAGCGCCTGCGCCGATGAGTTTGATGAAGCCGCGTCGATTCATTTCCATACTCATCGCAGCCCCTTACTTGTGTTTCTGCGCGGCGAAATACGCACCGAGCAGTTCATATTGTTGGTCGGTATAGCCTTTGGCGACCTGATGCATGATCGTCGCTGGACGCTTGCCGTCACGGAAATCCTTCAACTGCTGGACGATGTAACTTTGCGGTTGCCCGGCCAGATGCGGCAGTCCGCCGGCGTTGACACCGTTGGTGCCGTGGCAGATCGCGCACGATGCCGCGAGGTCGCGCGCTGTACTGTTTGTGGTCGCCTGCGCATGCGCTGCGATTGGCGTGCAGACGAAAATCGCCGCACTGAAACCTAGGCCGAAGCCCAGCCTTTTCATCATTTGCTTCCCCTTCGGCCAAGACAATATGCACGAGTGTCTGACGCACGCAGGCAAGCGTCAAGCCAAAAAAGAAAAAGGCCGCAGTATCGCGGCCTCTAAGAATATGCTTATAACTCAGACGATTAAGTGGATTGTGTGGCCGGCTCGTCCGCTTCGACGAAGCGCAGCACGACCTTGTCCTCGTCGTCCAGATCGACAGTGATCTTGCCGCCACTTGCCAGACGTCCGAACAACAACTCGTCAGCCAGCGCACGGCGAATCGTGTCTTGAATGAGTCGCGCCATCGGTCGCGCGCCCATGAGCGGATCGAAACCGCGCTTGGCGAGGTGGCCCTTGAGCTTGTCGGTGAACACCGCTTCGACTTTTTTCTCGTGCAGTTGCTCCTCGAGTTGCATGAGGAACTTGTCGACCACGCGCAGGATGACTTCGTGATCGAGCTGGCGGAAGGAAATGATGGCATCGAGACGGTTGCGGAACTCCGGCGTGAACAGGCGCTTGATATCAGCCATTTCATCGCCTTCAGCTGTTGGCGAGGCAAAGCCAATGGTGCTCTTCGTCAGCGCTTCCGCGCCCGCGTTCGTCGTCATGATCATGGTGACGTTGCGGAAATCCGCTTTGCGGCCGTTGTTGTCCGTCAACGTGCCGTGATCCATCACCTGCAACAGGATGTTGTAGATGTCCGGGTGGGCTTTCTCGATTTCGTCGAGCAGCAGCACGCAGTACGGCTTCTTGGTGATCGC
Source organism: Burkholderiales bacterium (assembly GCA_036566325.1). Lineage (GTDB taxonomy): Bacteria > Pseudomonadota > Gammaproteobacteria > Burkholderiales > SG8-39 > ZC4RG42. Next base: position 1,179 of record DATCWO010000243.1, read on the forward strand.
TTCGGTCAACAGGCCGCCCTGATCGAAGCCGACGTATCCGGGCGGCGCACCGATCAGGCGCGACACCGCATGTCGTTCCATGTATTCGGACATATCGAAGCGCACCAACTCGACGCCCAGGCAATAGGCGAGTTGCTTCGCCACTTCGGTCTTGCCGACGCCGGTCGGACCGCTGAAGAGGAAGTTGCCAATCGGTTTGTTCGGACTGCCCAGACCCGAGCGCGCAGTGCGAATTGCCGATACCAGCGCATCAATGGCCTTGTCCTGTCCGAACACCACCGCCTTGAGATCGCGGTCGAGGTTTTTCAGCGCGGTGCGGTCGTCGCTTGAGACCGTTTGCGGCGGGATGCGGGCGATCTTGGCGATGATCTCCTCGATCTCCTGCTTGCCGATGATGCGTCGCTGCTTGGATTTCGGCAGGATGCGTTGGGCTGCGCCCGCCTCGTCGATGACGTCGATGGCCTTGTCCGGCAGATGGCGATCGTTGATGAACCGTGCCGACAGTTCCGCCGCGGTGGAAAGCGCGTTGGCGCTGTATTTGACGCCGTGGTGCGCTTCGAAACGCGATTTCAGGCCTTTGAGAATTTCAATGGTCTCTTCGATGGACGGTTCATTCACATCGATCTTCTGGAAACGACGCGACAGCGCGTGATCTTTTTCGAACACGCCGCGATATTCCTGATAGGTCGTCGCGCCGATGCATTTCAATTGACCGGTTGAGAGCGCCGGCTTGAGCAGGTTGGAAGCATCCAGTGTGCCGCCCGATGCCGCGCCTGCGCCGATCAACGTGTGAATCTCGTCGATAAACAGAATGGCGTTGGGGTTGTCGAGCAGCTGCTTCAGCACCGCCTTCAGGCGTTGTTCGAAATCGCCGCGATATTTAGTACCGGCGAGCAGGGCGCCCATGTCGAGCGAATACACCTGCGACTGCGCCAGGATATCGGGCACCTGACCTTCGACGATGCGGCGCGCCAGCCCTTCGGCGATGGCCGTCTTGCCGACGCCGGCTTCGCCGACCAGCAGCGGGTTATTTTTGCGACGACGGCAGAGCGTCTGGATGACGCGCTCGACTTCGCGTTCGCGGCCGATGAGCGGGTCGATCTTGCCGACCAGCGCCTGAGCGTTGAGGTTGATGGTGTACGTTTCCAGCGCACCGCCGGCTTGCTGACCTTCTTCCTGAGTCTCCGGTTCCTCGGTCGACTTCGGCTGCTGCGGCTGCCCGCTCTTGGTAATGCCGTGCGAAATGAAATTGACGACATCCAGGCGAGTCACTCCCTGCTGATGCAGGAAGTAGACCGCGTGTGAATCCTTCTCGCCGAATATGGCGACCAGTACGTTTGCGCCGGTCACTTCCTTTTTACCGGATGACTGAACGTGCAGGATGGCGCGCTGAATGACGCGCTGAAAACCGAGTGTGGGCTGTGTATCGATCTCTTCGCTGCCCGCGACCGTCGGCGTATGCGCACCGATAAACTCGGTCAGCGCCTTGCGCAGTTCGTCGATGCTGGCCGCGCAGGCGCGCAGCACTTCGGCTGCGGTGGGGTTGTCCAGCAGCGCCAGGAGCAGATGCTCGACCGTAATAAATTCGTGCCGCTTCTGGCGTGCTTCCACAAACGCCATGTGCAGGCTGACTTCCAGTTCTTGGGCGATCATCTACGTCTCCTCCATCACGCATTGAAGCGGGTGTTCGTGCTTCCTTGCGTAGGCAGTAACTTGTTCCACTTTCGTCGTCGCAATATCGCGGGGGTATACGCCGCAAATGCCCATACCTTCACGATGGACCGCCAACATCACCTGCGTGGCCCGCTCCCGATCCATGGAGAAGAAGGTTTGCAAGACGACGACCACGAATTCCATCGGTGTGTAGTCGTCGTTCAGCAGGATAACTTTG
>DATCWO010000217.1:0-10661 GCA_036566325.1 Burkholderiales bacterium
CTGCCTGAGTGCGCGCGTAGTGCAATAAAAAAGGCGACCCGTGGGTCGCCTTTTTTATTTGATGCAATTCACCTGGCCGGCTGACGCGGCGGCGCCAGACGAGCGATGGCCGAAGAGCCGACCACTTTGCCGCTTTTGTCCTTCACGAGGTGGAAGCTCATATCGACGTATATCTTCTCCTGCGTCTTGTGGAGCGAGCGCGTCATCATGATGCGGCCATAGTGTTTGCTGACGCCGCTTTCCATCGCCGCATTGAAGCCGCGCCAGTGCCCTTCGCGCAGTTTCTCCGGAATGATCAGATCAAGCGAAGCGCCCAGCGCTTCTTCTTTGGAAAAGCCGAACAGCCGTTCGGCTCCGTCGCTCCACCAGCGAATAATGCCCTGGCGATCCGCGTATATCAGTGCTTCGCTGATGCCTTTGACGATCGCTTCAAAGGGCAGATTTTCTTGCTGCATTGTGTCCTCCCGGGATGTTGCTGATCAAGCCAGCGCCCCGGCAAGCAGCAACATACTGACAAAGCCCGCGGTGACCCCGGCGGTTGCGTGGCCTTCATGGCCGTGACGATGGGATTCGGGAATGATCTCATGACTCACCACGAAAATCATTGCGCCGGCAGCGAATGCCAGACCCCAGGGCAACAAAGCTGCCGATAGCCCCACCAGCATCACGCCGATGAGCGCGCCGATCGGTTCCATCAAACCGGTCGCCAGCGCGATCAGTACGCTGTTCGCTCGACTGTAGTTCAGTGTGCGCATCGCCCACGCGACAATCAGACCTTCCGGCAGATTCTGCGCTGCGATGCCGAGCGTGACTGCAGTGCCTTGCGCCGCGCCGCTGGCGTGAGCAACGCCCACCGCCAGGCCTTCGGGAACGTTGTGCAATGCGATGGCAAGCACGACGAGCCAGACGCGCGCCATGTCGCCGGGGCGGTGTGCCGCGCCGTCCGCGGTGTGCGCGTGCGGCAACCATTGATCGATCAGCAGCATGGTGCCCGCGCCGATGGCGATTCCGCCGGCCACGATCGCGGCCGTGCTGATTTGCAGCGCGGGCAGCGCGAGCGAGAACGCCGCCGCAGCCAGCATGATGCCGCCGCTGAAACCCAGCATGACACTTTGACCACGCAGCGACGTGCGGCCGACGAACAGCACGGGCAAAGCGCCGGCGCCGGTGGCGAGCGCCGTGAATGCGGCGGCGAGCAACGCCGCCTCAAGGGCAGGCGCGTGCGCGACCGCACGCGACAGGAAAGCGCCGAGCATCACCAGACCGCCAGCCGCAAGCATCAGCAACAGCGCGCGATATCCGCCTTGTTGCAACAGTTTTCTGGCGGCGAGTACAGCGGTTGTCATGGGTTCACCTCGGCTTGAATGCGTTCTGACTGCTCCACTTGGGGGGTGCATCCAACATAACGGCGTGCGGCGTTACGGTCCAATTCATTGTCTGCAACAGGTCGATAGACAAACCCTGTATCGCGCAGCGCTTCCAAGTGCCTCACCTGAATATTCGCAGGCACTCTGTCCATTCCGGATTTGTCGCATTCCCTTACGGAAGCGCGGATTTGCGAGGAAACTTAATCGGACTACCTTAGGAACTTTACTGACCAAAGCGCTTTCCACTTAAAAGACGAGTTATCGCACCTCGCGGCGGATGCAATGAAACTGGATTGATAGATGGCAACCGAAGATCGATTGAGATTATTGAAGCTTGCACTGTTATCCGCCTGTGCGGACGCGGTGAACGACGTCGCTGCGCAATCGCAACTGCGCCGCGTTGCAGAACTGCTTTCCGAAGACGCCGGTGAGAATCTCGCCATAACGTTGCGTGAAATCCTACTGCAGCGATTGACGCTCACGCATGTCGCGGCGCCGCTGCAGCGACCGGAACTCAGGTTGCTCGCATACGAAGTCGCGGTGTGCATTTGCAATGCGGATAGCGCACATAGCGATCCCGAGCACGCGTTTCTGGAACATCTGCGTGTGGCGCTGACGCTCGATGTGCGGACGGCGCGGTCCTTTGAGCGCGAGGCCGATGCCATCATCGGGGTACCGCTGCAAGCCGATCCGAGCCGCGTTCCGCCTGCGTCGGCGCACCCGATCGATGCGGCGACACTTTCGCGTATTGTCGACGACTATGCGGTATTGACCGGCGCGCTGGCCTCACGAGCCGAGCCGCTGGCTCTGCTTGCGGCAATTCCATTGCAGATGAAAATGGTCTATCGCATTGGCAAGGCCTTCGGCCATGAGCCCGATCGGGGTCAGATCAGGACGCTCATGTCGGCAGTCGGTGTGGAGCCGGTTTCGCAGTATGTGGAGGCGTGCGGAAAATTGATTCTTGCCGGCGCGCTGGATCGGCCGCGCGTACGAACCGGGCCTTCGATAGAGGCGTCCGTTGCCTGCTTTGCCAAGACTTACGCGCTCGGTCACGTTGCCAGACGGGTGCATGGCGACGGCGTGACCGATGTGCAACTGCTGCATGAAAGTTATGCAGGCGCGTATGTTGAAGGGCGCGCCGGCTTCAACACCCGAGTGGATGAAATTCTGGCCCGGGCGCGTCAGACCGAGGTCAACAATCTGCTCGACCTGGTGAAGCAATAGCGGGAACACTTACTTACGGTCGAACCGCTGAGGCGCCGGTCGGATGTGCTGAGCGATGGCTCAGTATCGTTCGGAGCAGCGCCGCTCATGCCGCTGCCGTTCCCTGCAGCTTGAAGTTGATCAATGTGCGCAGCTTTGCGGGCAGCACCGGTTTCACCAGCAGATGGTAGCCGTACGATTCGGCTTCTTCCACACGCTCGGGTGTCGTGCTGCCGGTAATTAGAATGGCCGGGATTTCCGGGTCCAATTCATTGCGCAAGCGCTCGATCACCTGCGTGCCGGTTTCGGCTTCGGCGAGCCGATAGTCCGCAATAATGAGATCCGGTAGCCGGCCGGCCTGATGCACCCGCTCGAGGACGTCGATGCCGGTCGTCGAGCAGATTACTTCGGCGCCCCATCCGGCCAACAATGCCCGCATCCCCTCCACGATAGTGCTCTCGTCATCGATGACCACGATCAGACGCCCATACAAGTCCGTAGGGGCGCGGGCGCCGCGCTGATCCGGGCTGCGTTCGATTTTAACCGCGCGGCCGCGCGGCAAGGCGAAGCGAAACACCGTTCCCCGGCCCGGTCGCGACGCCAGTTCGATTTCCGTGCCGAGCAGATGTACGAGGCGGCGCACGATCGACAGGCCAAGTCCGAGCCCTTTGTGACTCGATCGCTCTGGTTTGCCGATCTGGTAGAACTCTTCAAATATGCGCTGGCGCTGATCGGGCGTGATCCCGACGCCGGAATCCCAGACCTCGATAACAAGCTTGTCGTTGCGCGCCCGACAGCCGAGGATGATGCCGCCGTTCTCGGTGTATCGAACGGCGTTGCTGAGAAGGTTGCGCAGCACGCGTTCCAGCAGGATCGGATCGCTACGCACGACCGCATCGCTATGGCGAACCCGCAGTTGCAGCCCCTTTTCAAGGGCTTCCGGCTCGAACTCCAAGCGCAAGCGGTCTAAAACCCGACCGATCTGGAAGTTGCTTGTTTCTGCGCGGATGATCCCCGCATCGATTTTGGAAATATCGAGCAACTCGTGGAACAGTCTTTCCAGCGCGTTCACCGAGGTGTTGATGTTCTTCACCACGTTGAGAACGTCCGGATCGCGTATTTTTTCCGACAGTGCCGCGCCGAACAGACCCAGTGCGTGTAGCGGCTGTCGCAGATCATGACTCGCCGCGGCGAAGAACTGCGTCTTCGAGCGGTTGGCCGCTTCGGCCTGTAGTCGCGCGGTATCGGCAATGATCTTTTGCCGCCTCAGTTCGGCAATCAACTCGATATTCTCGAACCGGCGACGGATCGATTCGTGTACGAGTTGATTGACCCGGCGCCCGAAGGACAGTGCGGCGAGGGTGCCGATGGCAATGGGAATTCCGAGTGCGAGTTCGAATGCGCTGCCGCCGATGAAAGTGCGCACGACGAAGGGTGTGACGACCAGTACGCTGAGTATGTAGAAGGCCGGCCCGTAGATCGCAAGCGAGCTGGTCGAGACTGCGACGATGCAGAACAACAGCATCGCGAGATAGGTCAGCGTGATCGACGAGTCGGGAACATACAGCAACACGCCGGCGCTACCCCAGATCAGGCCTGCAATGACGATTGTGCGGATGTAGAGGTGGCCCCACTTGTCAGCGTCGAGATAACCGGGATTCGCCCAGCGGAAACGAAGGTAGTGCCATATCCGCACGGCCTGATGCGTCAGCATGGCGAGGCACCATGGCACCCACAGACTCGTCGGCATCTGATCGGATACGATCCAGGCTAAACACAGCGTGGCGAACAGCGAGGCGACAATCGTGGTGGGCGAATGCATGAAGACCAGGCGGATCTGTTCGGCGCGGATTTTGCGTCCGAGCGACACCGAGTCGCCTGCTATTTCGTGACTGAGCGGCGATTCCATTCGTTGGTCGCGCATGAAACCCCTTCCGCAAGCGTCGGTGACGCAGGTGGGTACCGACGCTCTGCCGCGTCGTTAGTGCTTGATGCTTTTCGAGTGCTGATTGGGCAGTACGCCGTCGAAGAGCAAGCCAAGGCGGCTGGCTTCGATAACGACCTGGGTACGACTGTTCACGTTGAGTGCACGCAGAATGGCGGCGACATGAATTTTGACGGTGCCCTCCGCGAGACCCAGTTCACGGCAGATCACCTTGTTCGATTTGCCCTGCAGGACGAGTGCGAAAACCTGGCCCTGACGTTCCGTCAAGCCGAGATCGCGCGGATGCATGGCAGGTGCCGCAACCGGCTCGGCGGTGGGCATCGTTGTTGTCTCCGGCGCTTCGCGCTGGGTCAATATTTCGTGCGGTAGGTAGACGCCGCCGGATAAAATAAGCCGCAGTGCCTGCAGCATCACGATATTGGTCGAACACTTTGGAATGAAACCCATCGCGCCCAGATCGATCGCTTGAAGCACATCATCGCGTCGATCTGAGGCTGACAAAACGACCACCGGCACAGTCGGAAACGACTGTCGCAACTCGCTCAGCAGCGACATGCCGAAGGCGCCCGGCAGATGCAGGTCGAGCAGCAATAACCCGGCGTCCGGGTTCTTCGCAACCAAGTCGCGGCCACTTTGCGCGTTTTGTGCAGCCAGAACCTCGACCTCCTTGTCGAGTTGCTGCAGTACGTGCTGTAAGGCTTCGAGGATGAGCGGATGATCATCCACTACCAGGATCTTCACAGCGCCCCTTATGGGTTTGTTCTTTTTGCGCGCGCATGGTAGCACCGGTCGTGGGCGCTTGAAAATGCGCGGAGCTGAGCGTAAGAACAGGTAAGTTATGCAAAGAAGTGTGGCGGCCGATGCCAGCAGGGTCACTAAGCGGGACAATGGCCGACGCCCTCGCCATGAGCGGATCGCGATTTAAACGGGACGGTGGATGCGTCTAAAGGGAGAACCAATCCGCAGTTGGCTTTGCGATTGCCCTTTTTTTGCCTCAATTCGTAGGTAGTCTCGCGCTCAAGGTCAAACATCGTTGGCGGAACAGAGAAGAAAGTGCAGGAATGAAGGTGAAGACGAATAGATTGAATGGTTGGGCCGTATTGGCTGATTTTGCCGGCACATTGGGGCTGGCCCTGGCAGGTGGGATCGGGTTCAGCATCGCCGCCGGTGCGGTGATCGTGATGATCGTGAGCGGCTGAATAGCCGCTTGAGTTGATGAAAAACGCCCTGCGCAAGGCAGGGCGTTGTGAAGGAAGATCCGCTTAGCAGCGGTGCAAGATTGCTGAAAGGCGGCGTGCGCTACTTGCCTTCGAGTACTTCCGATAGTTGGTGAAACAGATCGATCGTCGCGTCGATCTCCTCTCGGATAATCGATACGCTTTCCACGTTGATGCCCAGCGGAATGCGGCCGACGTAGTCCTGATCGAGAATTTCGCGCAGGTTGTCCTTGCAGATTTCGATCGATTTTTCCAGCGGATTGTCGGCGCCGAGGATGGCGCGTTCGCACTCGGGCGTGATGCGCACGCCCAGCCACTTGATGAACGCCATGGTCTTTTCCCGGCCGCACGGCGCGAAGGTCAGCACGATGCGCCGCGGCTCCACGCCGGCACCGCGGCAATCGCGCAAATACTCTTTCAGCACGGCCACTGTCGGCTTGGCGTGATAGACCGTTTGCGAAACGAAGTAGTTGCACCCTTCGATAGCCTTGGCGAGCAAGCGAGCGCCCTCGCTGCAGTCCGGACTGTCGCGCTCGGCAATCATCACACCGCCAAGGGTGAAGCCGCCCGTGTGCTGGCGCGCGATCTGGATCGCATCCGCCAGGCTGAGGGGATAGCGGACGCCCGAAGTGGGCCGGCCCACGACGGACAGATGCGATACGGCGTAACTGTTTGCGGTTTCATCCAGCCATTGCCGCCAAGCCTGTTCATCCAGCGCGCCGAGGCTCTTGTAGTTGATGGTCGGCAATCCGGCAAGCTGTCCGAGCAGCTTTGAGTAATCGCGCGGATCGACGGTGCCTTTGAAGGGGAATGGACGCGGTACCTTGGTGCGTCCGGATTCGTCCTGAATGTCGTACACCACCACCGCATCCACCGGCAGCGCCTGTATCCGTTGTACGAGTTTTTCGGCGGCGTCACGAATGACGTCTTCGGGCGAGGCGAGACGCGGGGGCGTAGTGCCATACAGCCGGATCGTCTGATTACGATCGGCAAGCCGTGCACGCAACTGCGCCGCCGCGGCCGTTCCTTGGGTCGCTTGCATGAGCGCGTTCCTTTAGTCGAAACCGATCGGCGCGCGGTCCTGATACGCCGATCGGCAAGGCCATGAATAAGGTTGCGGTTCGTCGCTCAATAACGGTAGTGGTCGGCCTTGTACGGGCCTTCTTTCGCCACCCCGATATAGCGCGCCTGTGCATCGCTCAACTCAGTCAACTGCGCGCTGAGCTTCCTCAACTGCAGCCGTGCCACTTTTTCATCCAGATGCTTCGGCAATACGTAAACGCCGACCGGATACTGTTTGGTGTGGGTGTAAAGCTCGATTTGCGCGATGGTCTGGTTGGCGAACGACGAGCTCATCACGTAAGACGGATGCCCGGTCGCGCAGCCCAGATTCACCAGGCGGCCTTCGGCGAGCAGGATGATGCGCTTGCCGTCCGGGAAGATGATGTGATCGACCTGTGGCTTGATGTTCTCCCACTGGTATTGCTTGATGCCGGCGACGTCGATTTCGTTATCGAAGTGGCCGATATTGCAGACGATGGCCTGGTCTTTCATTTTCCGCATGTGATCCGCGGTGATCACATGATAGTTGCCCGTCGCGGTGACGAAGATGTCGGCCTTGTCGCAGGCTTCGTCCATCGTGACGACGCGATAGCCTTCCATGGCGGCCTGCAATGCGCAGATGGGATCGATTTCGGTCACCCAGACCTGCGCCGACAGGGCGCGCAGCGCTTGCGCCGAGCCCTTGCCCACGTCGCCGTAGCCGGCGACGACGGCGATCTTGCCCGCGATCATCACGTCGGTGGCGCGCTTGATGCCATCCACCAGCGATTCGCGACATCCGTACAGATTGTCGAACTTGGATTTGGTGACCGAGTCGTTGACGTTGATGGCCGGGAAAGCAAGGCGGCCTTCCTTGTGCATCTGATACAGACGTTTCACGCCGGTTGTGGTTTCTTCCGTCACGCCGAGAATCTTGGCGATGCGCGTCGAGTACCACTTGGGATCTTTGCCGAGCTTCGCTTTGATGGCCGCGAACAGCACGGTTTCTTCTTCGCTCTCGGGGCTATTCAGAACGGACGAATCCTTTTCCGCGTTGGCGCCCAGATGCAGCAACAGCGTCGCATCGCCGCCGTCGTCCAGGATCATGTTCGAGTAGCCTGCGTCCGGCCACTCGAAAATCCTATGCGTGTAGTCCCAGTATTCTTCGAGCGACTCGCCTTTGAAGGCATATACGGGCGTGCCCGTCGCGGCGATGGCCGCCGCGGCGTGATCCTGAGTCGAATAGATATTGCAGGAGGCCCAGCGCACCTGCGCGCCGAGCGCTTGCAGCGTTTCGATCAGCACGGCGGTCTGAATGGTCATATGCAGACTGCCGGTGATGCGCGCGCCGCGTAGCGGCTGTTGCGCCGCGAATTCTTCGCGAATGGCCATGAGACCGGGCATTTCGGTCTCGGCGATGCGTATTTCCTTGCGGCCCCAGTCGGCAAGACTGAGATCGGCGACTTTATAGTCGGTGAAGTTCTGCTTTTGCAGGACGGCGCTCATAAGTACTCCGTTCGATGGATTGAACGGGCGCCGTTGCTACGTTGAGATCGTTGCGTCGAGCCTGGCAAGCCTGACTTCAGCTTGCTGCAGCGCCCCTCGGCGCAACGAGCGGGGGATGTTACGCGATCGCAGCGGCCTTTTTAAGTCCGGCATCGGCGGCAAGCGCCGCGGCCTTGTCGGTGCGTTCCCAAGTGAATTCCGGCTCGTCGCGGCCGAAATGGCCATAGGCGGCAGTCTTCTGGTAAATCGGACGCAGCAGATCGAGCATTTGCACGATGCCCTTCGGGCGCAGATCGAAATGCTTCTGCACCAGTTCGGCGAGCAACTCGTCCGAAACCTTGCCCGTGCCGAAGGTCGTCACCATGACACTGGTGGGGCGGGCCACGCCAATCGCGTACGACACCTGGATCTGGCATTTGGCAGCCAGGCCGGCCGCGACAATGTTCTTGGCGACATAGCGCGCAGCATACGCAGCCGAGCGGTCGACCTTGGTCGGATCCTTGCCCGAAAAAGCGCCGCCGCCATGCGGGGCCGAACCGCCGTAAGTATCAACAATGATTTTGCGACCGGTGAGCCCGCAGTCGCCATGCGGCCCGCCGACGACGAAGCGCCCGGTCGGGTTTACCAGGTAGCTGATGTTCTTGCTCAGCATGTTGGCCGGCAGTACCGGTTTGATCACTTCCTCGATGACTGCTTCGGTAAGCTGCTTGTGTTCGATTTCCGGCGCGTGTTGGGTGGACAGCACGATGGTGTCGATTTCCGTCGGTTTGCCATCCACATAACGCACGGTGACTTGCGATTTCGCGTCCGGGCGCAACCACGGCAGCCGACCGTCGCGGCGCAGTTCCGACTGGCGCTCCACGAGTCGGTGAGCGAGATAAATCGGCAGCGGCATCAGTTGCGGCGTTTCGTCGCAGGCATAGCCGAACATCAGCCCTTGATCGCCGGCACCCTGTTCGAGATTCAGTCCCCTGCCCTCGTCCACGCCCTGCGCAATATCGGGCGACTGTCTGTCGTAGGCAACCAGAACCGCGCAGCCCTTGTAATCCATGCCATAGTCGGTGTTGTCGTAACCGATGCGCTTGACGGTGTCGCGCGCAATGCTCTGATAGTCGATCACCGCATTGGTGGTGATTTCACCGGCGAGGACGATCAGGCCGGTATTGCACAACGTCTCCGCGGCAACGCGGGAATACTTGTCCTGCGCCAGAATCGCATCGAGAATGGCGTCGGATATCTGATCGGCGACTTTGTCGGGATGGCCTTCCGAAACGGACTCGGAAGTGAACAAGTATTGGCTCATGGCTGGGGTTCTCATCGATAAGGCTTGGAAGTTTAGCAAAGTTGACGACGCTGGCGTATGCGACGCTGGCGTATGCGACTGCGGTTCGATCAAGCGCGCGGGGTGGAAGGCAAGCGCTATGCCGAAAAAGGTAATGAGGTGAGCGTTGGCAACCCGTCCGCTGACGAAATTTGCGCCCTCTTGCGAGCGGCGCGCACGATCGCTGTCGTCGGTTTTTCACCGCGCTCGCATCGTTACAGTTACCGTATTGCCAGCGGTCTGAAGGATGCCGGCTACCGTGTCATTCCAATCCGGCCGGGGATTCACGAAGGCCTGGGCGAACAGGCGTACCCGCATTTGGATGCGTTGCCGGCCGACGTTCGCATCGATATCGTCGATGTCTTCCGCAGCGCCGAGCACGTTCCGCAAATTGTCGATGAATGTATGCAGCGCGGCCTGAAAACACTCTGGCTGCAGGACGGCATCATCAACTTGCACGAAGCCGAGCGTGCGCGCGCGGCCGGCATCACCGTCGTCATGGATCGCTGTATCCTGCGCGACTACCATGGCTTGTGCGGGAAGACTTAGAACAATGACGATGCTGTCCGCCTTTCCGCTGGCACTCTCCTGCTCGCCGACTCCGTGAAACTGCGCTTTACTAAGATGCACGGTCTGGGCAACGACTTCGTCGTGTTCGATGGCGTGCGGCAGCGCGTCGCATTGAACGCCGCGCAACTGCGTGCCATTGCGGATCGTCATTTCGGCGTCGGTTGCGACCAGATACTGCTTGTCGAGCCGGCGCAGACAGCCGCAGCCGATTTTCGTTATCGCATATTCAATGCCGATGGCGGCGAAGTGGAGCAGTGCGGCAATGGCGCGCGCTGCTTCGCCCGCTTCGTGCGCGACCGGGGTTTGAGCGACAAACGCGCCATTAAAGTCGAGACACTGGCCGGGGTGATCGCGCTGAACGTTGAACCGGACGATCGCGTGACGGTGGACATGGGACCGCCCGTTTTCGAACCGAGCCGCATTCCGTTCATCACTACATCAGCATCGATCGTCGAGCCGCTGCAGGTGGGCGAAACAGAAGTGCAGATCAG
>DATCWO010000268.1:0-2442 GCA_036566325.1 Burkholderiales bacterium
GGCACATCGAGTCCGCCGAGCAGATGCAGCAGCGTGCTTTTACCGGATCCCGATGCGCCGACGATCGCGACCACTTCACCGGCGCGTATATCCATGTCGACCGCGGTCAACACCTGCACCGGCACACGGCCTTCTTCGTAAGTTTTGCCCAGTCCGCGACAGGCGAGAACGCTGGTCAGTTGCCGATCGATTGCAGTGCTCACTGTGCGCGCTTTCATCATTCGTACCGCAATGCTTCGGCCGGGCGCAGACGCGAGGCGCGCCAGCTCGGATAGAGGCCCGCCAACAGGGACAGTACTAATGCGAGGCCGGTGACGCCGAGCACGTCGTCGAGCTGCACCTCGGAAGGCAACTCGCTGATGAAGTACACCTCCTTGGATAGGAACTGCACGTTGAGCAGCCGCTCCAGCGTGGGCACGATCACATCGATGTTGTGCGCCACAACCAGACCGAACAGCACGCCCATGAGCGTGCCGATCACACCAATCAGCGCGCCCTGCACGAGAAACACTTTCATAATGCTGCCGGGGCTGGCGCCGAGGGTACGCAGAATGGCGATATCCGACTGCTTGTCGGTCACCACCATGACCAGGGTCGAAACGATATTGAAAGCGGCGACCGCGACGATCAGCGTCAGGATGATGAACATCACGCGCTTTTCGATTTCCACCGCGCGGAAGAACGTGGCGTGCTGCTGCGTCCAGTCGCTGACATAGACTTCCTCGCCGATGGCTCCCGTCAGTTCGCGTGACACTTCGCGCGACTTGAACAGATCCTGCAATTTCAACCGTACGCCTGAGACGCGCTCGCCCAGTTGATAAAGACGCTGGGCGTCCTGCAGATTGATCAGCGCAAGCCCGCTGTCATATTCGTAATGACCAACGCTGAACACGCCCACCACGCGAAACTGCTTCAGGCGCGGAACGAGACCGGCCGGCGTGACCAGGCCCTGCGGCGCGATGAGCGTGATCTGATCGCCGGGATACACGCCGAGCGCACGCGCCAGTTCGCTGCCGAGAGCAATGCCGAATTCGCCCGGCTGCAGGCGCTCCAGACTGCCGGCGATCATGTGATTGCCAATGTCGGCCACCCGATCTTCCGCGTCCGGCACGATGCCGCGCACCAGCGCACCGCGCACGTTGCCGCTGTTCGACAACATCGCTTGCGCGTTCACATAAGGCGCCGCCGCCACCACCTCGGGATTCTTCGACGCATCGTCGGCAACCAGCTGCCAGTCAGTCAGGAAATTATCCGGCCCGGTGATCTGTACATGCGACGCCACGCCCAGAATGCGCGCGCGCAGCTCCTGCTGAAAGCCGTTCATCACCGACAGCACGATGATCAACGCGCCCACACCAAGCATGATGCCCAGCATGGAAGTCAGCGAAATGAAGGAGATGAAATGATTGCGGCGCTTAGCGCGGGTGTAGCGCAGGCCGATAAAAAGTTCGTAGGGCAAGGACATGGGCGGCAAGTGTGCCACATCGGCAAAGGCCTGACTAAGGAAGCGCTGATTGAAGTTTTTCGGCCCGACAATGTGTGGCGGCATTCGTGAGCGTGCCGGACAAAGCTCTCCGACAGGGCTCAGGGCGAACGGAAGTGTTGGCCGTTCGTGGTAAGCGCGAGCGCAGTAGAACCATGAACCGCGCGCTGAAAGCCCTGCTCTTGCGTCGATGTCCAACGTCGGCTTTTTGAAAAACCGTCATCGGCACCTGCGCGGCTTCGCTGCTACACTCGCCCGGCTCAGCGCCACGAAATTGCTACTTGATACACGTTGCATGAACGTCCATCTCGCCGTTCCCGATCTGTTGTGGCCCACGCCCGAGGACAGGTTGGTCCAGGAAGGGTTGGCGCTGCCCGCGCTCGAATTGCTGCTCGGCAAGGGGCGCGTCACGTCGCGGCCCAATCTTCATCTCGAAAACTGGCTGCTGCAGCACTACGACATCGATTCGGGTTCGGCGCCGTATGCCCTACACGCGGAAGGCGGCGAACCGACCCAAGCGGTGTGGATGCGCGCCGATCCCTGTCATATGCGCGTGAATCGCGACGGGCTGATTCTGGCCGACGCATCGACCTTCGAACTGGATCGCGAAGAGGCCGAGGCACTGATCGAAGCGCTCAACCGGCATTTCGCCGCGGACGGCATGATTTTCTATCCCATGCAGCCGGAGCGCTGGTATCTGCGTCTGGAAGCGCCGCCGTCGATCGACACCACGCCCATCGATGAAGCGCGCGGCCGTGATGTCGACGCGTTATTGCCGCGCGGCGAGGCAAGTATGCATTGGCGCCGTACGCTGAACGAAATCCAGATGCTGCTGCACCAGCATCCGATCAACGAAGCACGCGAAGCGCGCGGCGCATTGCCGATCAATTCGGTGTGGTTGTGGGGCGCCGGCACGTACGAGGCGCCGACGCGGCGCCCCTACCACCGCGTGCGCAGCC
>DATCWO010000222.1:0-16216 GCA_036566325.1 Burkholderiales bacterium
CGTTCGCGCACATACATACCGACTCGCTTGGCCGCCAGATTGCGATTTAGGATTCCGGTATTCATGAGTAGAACATCGACCGGCCCCGGGGAAACTTTAGGGAATGTCTGAGTTAAGTGCCGAGGATGGTCGCGAGTGCGCGAAGCTGTACGAGCGAGGACAAAGCAATCAATCGCTTATGCGAAACGAGCTGGCGACCGCCTTGATCAAGCAACCTTAATCAGAGCTTCTTTCGGGGCCAAAACAGCCGATCGGGACGAACCGCAACCCGCCGTCCTGACCACTGTTCCGCTTCTCGGCTCCCGGCTGCGCTTGATGCTACCCTTGCTCGCCGCCCATGTTTCTACTCAAAAAAATCCTCGCTGCGCTGGTGCTGCCGCCGACCGGTCCTTTGCTTCTCGTTCTGGCCGGGCTGCTGCTGTGGCGACGGCGGGTGGGGCGCTGGCTGGTGTGGGGTGGTTTTCTCACGCTTTTCGCATTGGCGTCCCCGCTGGTGGCTCAGAGCCTGCTCTCGATCGTGGACGACACCCCGCCGCTCGACTACGCCGCTGCGCGGACGGCGCAGGCGATCGTGATCATGGGTGGCGGCGTACGCAACGCCCCCGAATACGGCGGTGACAGTCTCGGTCGCCTGACGCTCGAGCGTGTGCGCTACGGCGCGTGGGTTGCGCGGCGCACCGGTTTGCCGGTGATGGTGACGGGCGGATCGGTGTATGGCGGCATGAGCGAGGCTCAAGTCATGCGCACCGCACTGCAGGACGAATTCGGCGTGCCGGTGCGCTGGATCGAACCGCGTTCACGCAATACCCATCAGAACGCGCAACTCAGCGCCGCAGTGCTGCAACCCGCCGGCATCAAACGCATCGTGTTGGTGGCGCATAGTTTCGACATGCCGCGCGCGCAGGCGGAGTTCAGCGCTGCGGGATTCGAAACCATCCTGGCGCCGACCGGCGTGCGCGGCGAATGGCCGGAGGATCAGCCGCTCGTCTTGCTGCTCATTCCAAACATGGGCGCACTGCACGGTAGCTATTACGCGCTGTATGAATTGCTCGCCGACGCGGTGCGTCGCGCCGGCCTGAACAGGTGAAAGATGGACCGCACCGAACGTTTCTACAAGATTGATCAGTTGCTGCAGCAGAAGGGCGCCGTGCCGCTGGAGGATTTTCTGTCCGCGCTGAGCGTGTCGCGCGCGACGTTCAAGCGCGATCTGGAATACATGCGCGATCGGCTGCATGCGCCGATCGAATGGGATCGCGAGCGGCGCGGTTATGTGTTCGCCGGCGCGCTGCCCGGCGCGCCGCGTTATCAGTTACCCGGCCTGTGGTTCAACGCCTCGGAAATCCGCGCCTTGCTCACCATGCAGCACATGCTCGCCGAGTTGCAGCCGGGCGTGCTCGAACCGCATATCGCGCCGCTGCGCGCGCGCCTGCGCTCGCTGCTCGATGTGGGCGACCATCCGGCCGACGAAGTCGAGCGGCGCGTGCGGCTGGTGCATATGGGCGCGCGCGCCATGGCGCTGCCACATTTCGAACTGGTCGCCAATGCCGTGCTCAAGCGCCAGCGCGTGCATATCGCCTACGCCGGTCGCAGCAGTAACACCGTCACCGAGCGCGAAATTTCACCCCAGCGCTTGGTGCACTATCGCGAGAACTGGTACGTCGATGCCTGGTGCCACTTGCGCGAGGATGTGCGCAGCTTTGCCGTCGATGCCATTCAACGTGCTGCCTTGCTCGACAAGAAAGCGAAGAACGTGGCCGACAAGGAGTTGGACGAGGTGCTCGCCAGCGGCTACGGCATTTTTTCGGGGCGGTCCACGCAGTGGGCAAAACTGCGATTCACAGCCGAGCGCGCGCGCTGGGTGGGCAGCGAACAGTGGCATCCGAAACAGAAGAGTAGCTATGCGGAGGACGGCGCGTATGTGCTGGAAGTGCCGTACGCCGACGATCGCGAACTGATCGGCGATATTCTGCGCCACGGTGCGGAAGTTGAAGTGCTCGGGCCGCCGGCGCTGCGTCGCGCGGTGCGCGGACAACTGAATGCCGCGCTCAAGCGCTACACGGAATAACGCCATGGGCTCATCGCCTGAGCCACAAGGCTGCACATACTGCTGCCATCTCACTTGCGGATCTGAGGTGGCGGATGAAAAAGATCAGTGTGAACAAGCGTGCGCCGGCCGGCGACCGGGCCGTCGCGATCGGCGGATTCATTCTTGTGTTGCTGACCGGCTTCTTTGGCGCGGAGCCGGCCGACGTGGCGCCGAACGAACGGGTCGTGATCGCGACGACCGCTTGCGGCGACGAGGCATCGACGCACTGCACAGCGCGCTGAGTGTGAGCGGAGGCACAACGACCGGGCGACCTGAGTGGCCGCCCGGTGTTTATAGATGTTGAACATTTTTCAGTCCAATCGCGTCGAGATACTCGCCGATGCGCTCGCCGAAGCGATGCGCACGTCGTCGGCGGGCGCGTTGCAGACCGAGACCGTGGTGGTGCAATCCAGCGCCATGTCGCGCTGGCTGTCGTTCGCGCTGGCCGAACGGCTGGGTGTCACCGCCAATGTGCGATTCGCGTTTCCCGCCAGTTACATCTGGTCGCTGTTCGGCGTCGTGTTGCCGCAGGTTTCCGCGCAGTCGCCGTTCGAGCCGGAAGTGCTGAGCTGGACTTTCATGGGTCTGCTGGAGTCGGATGCGCGGCTGCGCAAGCAGGCGCGCCTTGCGCACTATCTGAGCACGGGCGACGCGCGCCAGCGCCACGAACTCGCGCGTCGCCTCGCCGAGATGTACGACCGCTATCTCGTCTATCGTCCCGACTGGATCGCCGCGTGGAGCGAGGGCAAGACCGTCGGTCTGGGCACGGATGAAGGCTGGCAGGCGATGCTGTGGCGCGCTGCCGCGGCGGGCGCAGGCGATCACATGCATGCGCATCCGCGCGAATCGTTTTACGCCGCGATCGCTCGGGATGCCGAGGCGCGCGCGCGATTGCCGCAGTCGCTGCATCTGTTCGCCATGGACGCGCTGCCGCCGATGTATCTGGAAGTGTTCGAGCATCTGGCGGCGCATGTGGATGTCACGCTTTATGCACTGAATCCCTGCCGCGAATACTGGGGCGATATCGTCAAGCGACGCGCGCTGGCCCGGCAGGCCGCGACCGATACGCCGGCGGATACCTATCTGGAAGTGGGCAACAGCCTGCTGGCCTCGATGGGCGTGCACGGCCGCGCGTTTTTCGATGCGCTGGCGGAACTGCGTTCGCGTGAAGCCGCGCATTACGTGGAACCCGCGGGTGATACGTTGCTTGCGACCTTGCAGCGCGACGTGCTCGACTTGCGCGAACGCGGCGATGGCGGCGCGCCTTGCGCAACGGTGACCGCTTCGGACGAGTCGTTGCAAGTGCATGTCTGTCATGGGCCGCTGCGCGAAGTGGAAGTGCTGCACGATCGACTGCTCGATGCCTTTGAGCGGGATCGCGGTCTCAGGCCGGGCGACGTGCTGGTGCTGGTGCCGCAACTCGACGTCTATGCGCCCGCGATCGAGGCGGTGTTCGCCACCGCCGCAGAACGATTGCGCATTCCTTACAGCATTGCCGATCACGGCATGACGCGCGAAAGCGCCGTGTTGCGTGCGTTCTCCGCGTTGCTCGATTTCCCGCACACGCGCTTTGAAGCTGAAGCGGTGCTTGCCCTGCTGGAGCATCCACCCATTGCGCGCCGGTTCGACATCGACGCGGACGAACTCGCCCAGGCGCGCGAATGGCTGCGCGAGACCGGCGTGCGCTGGGGCTATGACGAAAGCGCGCGCAGCGCGCTGGAGTTGCCGCCGACGCGCGAGCATTCCTGGCGCGCGGGCCTCGACCGTTTGCTGCTTGGCTACGCCTTGCCTGGCGAAGGCATGCATTTCTACGGCGACACGCTGCCTTATGACGATGTGGAAGGCAGTGCCGCGGCACTGGTCGGGCGACTGCAATCGCTGGTCGATGCGTTGAAACAGCTCGACGAGGAATCGCGTCGCGCACGTTCCATGAACGACTGGCGCCGTTATGCCGATCGCATCATCGGCGCCATGTTCGATCTCGACGAGACGGGCGAAAGCGAAGCACAGCGCATTCGCAGCGCGGCGCAGGCGCTCTGCGATCACACGGAACATGCGGCCTATCGCGGGGTCGTGCCGCATGAAGTCTGGCGTGCGGAATTGGCGCGACAACTGGAGCCGGACGGCGGCGCATATGGTTTTCTCGCCGGCGGCGTGACCTTCGCGGCGCTCGCGCCGATGCGCCCGGTCCCGGCGCGCTTCATTGCGCTGCTCGGCATGAACGACGGTGCATTTCCCAGCGCACCGCGCAGCATGGGTTTCGATCTGATGGAGGATTTTCCGCGTCGCGGCGATCGCGTGCGGCGCGATGAAGATCGCCAAGCTTTCCTCGATGCATTGCTGAGCGCGCGCGAACGGCTGTATCTCAGCTATACCGGCCGCAGTGTGCGCGACAACGCGCCGCTGCCGCCTTCACCGCTGGTGAGCGAATTGCTGGAAACCGTGCGGCGCGGCTATGTCGACGAGCAGGGCGGCAATGTATTGCCGCATCTGATTGTGGAGCATCCGTTGCAGCCTTTCAGTCCGCGCTATTTCGACGGCCGCGATCAGCGCCTGTTCAGCTATCAGGATGCCTATGCCGTCGCCAGTCGGGCCATCGGCACGGAGCAGGACGTGCGTGCCTTTCTCTCCGCGCCGCTGCCGTTGCCGGATCAACCGGGAGCGGACCTCACGCTCGAAAGCTTGCAGCGGTTTTTGAGCAATCCGGCGCGCCACTTTCTGCGCGAGCGTCTCGGCATTGTCCTGCCGCGCGAGAACGAAGCCGTGCCGGACACGGAACCTTTCGAGCTCGACGGACGATCGATCGCATGGCTGGGACGCGTGACCCTTGCGCGACGCATTGGCGGCATGGAACGCGATGAAGCGCTGCGACTGGCACGCGCCGAAGGGCTGTTGCCGCACGGCGCAGTCGGCGCGGTGGCGTATGGCGCGCTCGCCGACAAACTGGAACTGCTCGCTGTAGCGATTCGCTCGCGTGGGGCGTTGCGCAGCGAAAACATTGCCATCGATCTGGGCGGCGTGACGCTGACCGGCGCCATCGACGGCATTGCGCACGACGAACGAATCGAGTGGCAGGCCGGCGATCTGCGCGTCTGGCATCGGTTGAACGCCTGGGTACGCCATCTCGCCTACAACGCTGCCATCGCACCGGGTGCGACGATATTGCACGCGCTCGACAAGCAAGTGCGCTATGCACCGGTCGAAAACGCGCTCGAACAGCTGCAGACCCTGGCCGCGTTGATGCGCGAGGGACTGCGGGCGCCGCTACCGTTCTTCCCGCGTAGCAGTTGCGCCTATGCCGAGACGCTGCGCAAGGGCAGGGTCGACCCCATGAGCGCCGCGCGGCGAAAATGGGAGAGCAACGGTTATGCGGCCGGCGAAGCGGACGATCCCTGGTTCTCGCTGGCGTTTCGCGGTGTGGACAACCCGCTCGATGAACGCTTCGCGGAGATTGCGCGCCTGGTGTACGAGCCGCTGCTGGAGGCCGAACGCGATGACGGATAAGGCCCGCAAACTGGAGCCGCTCGTGCTCGAACATGTGCCGCTACACGGCACCAATCTGATCGAGGCGAGCGCGGGGACCGGCAAGACCTGGACCATTGCCGCCCTGTATGTGCGGCTGTTGCTGGAAGAGCGCATTCCGGTCGAGCAACTGCTCGTGGTCACCTACACCAAGGCGGCCACGGCGGAACTGAAAACCCGCGTGCTCGATCGATTGCTCGGCTTGCGCGAGGCGTTGAATGGCTCACGCGAGGCGTTGCTGGCGAGTGACGATCCGCTGCTGCACCATGTCGGTTCAAGCTCGACCGATTTGTGTCGCGACGCGGCCTGGCTCACTGCCGCGATCGAAAGCTTCGACCTCGCGCCGATCTACACCATTCACGGTTTCTCTCAGCGCGCGCTCAGTCTGCAGGCTTTCGATTGCGGTTTGCCGTTCGATACCGAGTTGGTCACGGATGACGCGCGCTTGCTCGACATGGCGGTGACCGATTGTTGGCGGCGCGAGGTCGCCTTGGCGCAGCCCTTATGGGCGGCGTGGCTGCAGCAACAGCGCATCACGCCCGCGATATTGCTGCAGCAGATTCAGACCCTGCGCAACAAACCCGGTGCGCAGCGATTGCTGCCGATGTTGCCGTCAACGAACGTGGAGGCGCATTACATCGAATGTTATGCCGCCGCGCAGGGGCTGTGGCGCGAGACGGCGGAGGACGCCTGGAACGCGCTAGCGACCTGGCCCATCAACCGGCGCAAGTACAACAGTCGCAATCTGCCCAACTGGCGCAGCCGCATCGATGCCTGCCTCGCCGCCGCGGCGCCGCACTTGTTCTTGCATGACTGTCTGGAATATTTCGGCCGCGACTATCTCGCGCAGCAAAGCGAGGGCGGCGATGCGCCACCCTATCCGCTCTTCGATGCGCTGGAAAATCTCTGGCTCGCCGCCGCATCGCTTGAAGCATCGTTCAGGGCACGTCTGGCGCATCTGTATGCCGGGACTTTCGATCACGCCATGCAGGCGCTGCGTGTGCATAAGCGCGAGCGCCGTCTGCAGTCCTACGACGATTTGTTGCACGACCTGCATGCGGCATTGCACGGTGCGCAAGGCGAGTTGCTCGCCGAACGGTTGCGCCAGCGTTACGCCGCCGCGCTGATCGACGAATTTCAGGATACCGATCCCGTTCAGTACGAAATATTCACGCGCATCTACGGCGGCAGCGACCGGCCGCTCTATTTCGTCGGCGACCCCAAGCAGGCGATTTATGCTTTTCGCGGCGCGGACGTGCATGCCTATTTGCAGGCGCGCCACGCCGCGGACGCCGGCTTCACGCTGAACGTCAATCATCGTTCGACCTCCGCCCTTGTACGGGCAGTCAATACGGTGTTTCGTCACCATCGCGATCCGTTCCTCACCGAAGGCATCGGGTTTCATGCGGTCGATGCGGCGGCGCGCGCAGACGGTGCATTGCATATCACCGGCGACTCCGGTGCCGCGCTGGAAATCCGTTTCATGGCGCGGTTGAGCGACAAGGCGATCGGCAAGGGCGTTGCCACTGAACGGGTTGCGGTGGCGACCGCGGATGAGATCGCACAATTGTTGATGCAGTCGCAACGCGGCGAAGCGATCCTCGATGGCCGCCCGCTTGCCGGCGGCGACATTGCCGTGCTGGTGCTGAGCCATCATCAGGGCCGCGTGATGAAACATGCGCTGGCCGAGCGCGGCATCGCCAGTGTGACCTACGGACAGGAAAGCGTTTATCGCACGGTCGAAGCCGAGGATTTGGCGCAGATTCTTGCGGCCGTGGCGGAGCCCACCCGCGAGGGCCTTGTGCGCGCGGCATTGACGACGGCAATCCTCGGCCGCAGCGGCGATGAACTCGCTGTGCTGAGCGAGAACGAAATCGAGTGGGACGCGACGCTGGAACGTTTTGTCGAGTATCACCGTCTCGCGGTCACGCACGGTTTCATCCGCATGTGGCGCACGCTGGTACAGCGTGAAGCATTGCCGCAGCGATTGCTGGCGCTGCCGGGCGGCGAGCGACGCATGACCAATGTGCAGCATCTGTCCGATTTGCTGCATGAAGCGGCGAGCATCGACGGACTCGACCTCGAAGGATTGCTGCGCCTGCTGGTGCGTGCGCGTACGCAATCGCTTGGTGACGCGGAAGCGCAGCAATTGCGTCTGGAGTCGGACGAACGTCTGGTGCGGATTCTGACCGTGCACGCTTCGAAGGGCCTGGAATTTCCGCTGGTCTATTGCCCCTTCCTGTGGGACGGCAAACTGCGCAGCGCCGATGACGAAACCGTCGTGTTCCATCAACACGGCGCACTCCATATCGATTTCGGCTCCGCGGAGATCGAGACGCATCGCGCGCTTGCCGTGCGCGAGGAGTTGAGCGAGCGGTTGCGCCTGGCTTATGTTGCGTTGACGCGCGCCAGACACCGCTGCGTGCTGATGTGGGGCGCGGTGGCCGAGGCCGAGCATTCGGCGCTCGCCTGGCTGCTGTATGCGCAAGACGTGGATGCCGCGAACATTGCCGGCTTCGAGGAACACTTTCTCTCGCTCGACGATGTGGCGCTGCGTGCGCAGCTGGAAACGCTGGCACGCCGGAGCGAAGGTGCGATTGCGCTCGCCGACCTGGCGAGTGCGGAGGCGCCGATTGTCGCAGCCGGGCCTGCGAAGCAATTGATCGGCGAGGCGCGCGTATTCGGCGCGCGCGTGCCGGCGCGCTGGCGGGTGTCGAGCTTCTCCGGCCTCATTTCCAGTGAGGAGCGCGAGCTTCCCGACTACGACGCGCTCGATACGGCACGTCGTCTGACCGGGCCGACCGGGACGCGCAACGATCTGTTCGATCTGCCCGGTGGCGTGCGCACCGGCACGCTCATCCACACGCTGTTCGAGCGCATCGATTTTCGCCACAGCAGCGGCCCCGCAGTGGGTGAAGTCATTGCGCGCGTCTTGCGTGAATACGACTACGACGCGCGCTGGCAACCCGTGCTGGCGCGCATGCTGGCCGATGTGGTGGCGACGCCGCTGAACGAGCGGGGCAACTTGCGCCTGGATCGCATCGCGTCGACACAGCGCCTGGTTGAACTGGGTTTCGTTTTTTCCGTGGGCGACGCCGATGTGCAGGCGTTGCGCGACACGCTGGCGCCGCTGCGTGCGCTGGGATCGCGCCTGCCCGAATCGATCGGTCGTCTGGTGCTCGCTCCCGCGCGAGGGTTCATCAAGGGCTACATCGATCTGGTGTTCGAAGAAGACGGCCGTTATTACATCGCGGACTACAAGTCGAACTGGCTCGGCAATCGTCACGAAGACTACGCGTCGGCTCAGCTTGCGAGTGCCATGAGTGAATCGTTCTACGACTTGCAATATCTGCTCTACACCGTGGCGCTGCATCGCTATCTGAGATTGCGCATTCGCGACTATGACTACGACCGTCATTTCGGTGGGGTCTACTATCTGTTCGTGCGCGGCATGCAGCCGCAACGCGGGCATTCGAGCGGCGTATACGCAACGCGGCCGGAGAAGGCGCTGATCGAGCGCCTGGATGCGCTGCTCACGCGCGCGGAGGCGTGTCTGCAATGAAACGGAACACGCCGGATTTCACCGAATTCTTGCAAGCGTTGCGCGACGCTGATGCGATCGGCGAACTGGATGCGCATTTCGCCGCGTTTATTTGTCGCAGCACCGATGCGCCGACGCTCGGGCTGGCGCTCGCCGCGGCGCTGACCAGTCGCGCCACGACGCAGGGGCACGTCTGCATCGATCTCGCTGGTCATGCAGGGCAGCGCGTGGGCGATTCGGATATCACCACGCCATCGCTCGCCGCATGGCTGAAGGAATTGTCGGCGTCGGCCGCAGTGACGCAGGCAGGTGAGCGCAGGCCGCTCGTGCTCGAAGGCACGCGACTGTATCTCTATCGTTATTGGCAGTACGAGCGCGCGGTCGCCGAGCAGTTGCTGGCGCGCGCGACACTGCCGACGGACACGCGCAACGATGCGGCCGTGCGTGCGGCGCTGGATCGCTGGTTTCCGGCCGGCACTGATACGGACTGGCAGAAAGTCGCCGCCGCGCTGGCGGCCACCGCGCCGCTGACAATTATTTCCGGCGGCCCCGGCACGGGCAAAACGACGACGGTTATGCGCGCACTCGCGGCCCTTGCCGAGACGGCGAGCGCGCCGTTGCGCATGGCGCTCGCCGCGCCCACGGGCAAGGCGGCGGCGCGCTTGCAGGAAGCGCTGCGGCAGGCACGCGCCACGATGCAACTTGCACCGGAAATCGATGCGCAGCTGCCGCGCGAAGCGGCGACGCTGCATCGCCTGCTCGGCGTGCTGCCCGGCCGTACACGCTTCAAACACGATCGCGCACAGCCGTTGCCGCTCGATGTGCTGGTGGTCGATGAAGCATCGATGATCGATCTGGCGCTGATGGCGAAACTGCTCGACGCATTGCCGCCGCATGCGCGCCTCATCGTGCTGGGCGACAAGGATCAGCTCGCCTCTGTCGAAGCGGGCGCGATCATGCATAGCATCTGCGCCGGGCCGGATCGTTATAGCCGCGCCATGGCCGATCGCCTGCGCAAGTTCACCGGCTACGCCCTGCCCACAGGCGATGTGCCATCGCCACTCGCGGATGCCGTCGTGCAATTGCGTAAGCGCTATCGCTTCGAAGCCGGCAGCGCGATTGCAGCGCTTGCCGATGCGGCGTGTATCGGCGACGCCGATACCGCCTTGCGTGTCCTGAGCGACGCGAACGGGACAGAAGTGGCCTGGCATGCCGACAGCACGCATGCGGCGCTGGTCGCCACACTGGCGGATCGTTACGAACCCTTGTTGCGCATGGCGCAGACGCCGGCCGAGCCGGAGGCGGTGTATGCCCTGTTGCGGGCGCGTGGTGTGTTGTGCGCCCATCGCATCGGACCGCATGGCGCGGTGACGCTCAATCGGGCGGTAGAAAACGAGTTGCGCCGGCGCGGCGTGATTGCGGAGCAGGGCGCCTGGTTCCGCGGTCGGCCAGTGATGATCGCGCGCAACGATTACGCGGCGCGGCTGTACAACGGCGATCTGGGCGTGGCGCTGATCGGCGCGGACGGCCGGATGGGCGTTTACTTTCCCGACGAGAGCGGGCGACTGCGCCGTTTTGCGCCGGCGCGGCTGCCGGATTGCGACAGCGCGTTCGCGATGACCGTGCACAAGTCGCAAGGCTCGGAATTCGAGGCGGTTGATTTCGTCTTGCCGGGCGAGCCTTCGCCGGTGCTGACGCGCGAACTGTTTTACACAGCGGTGACGCGCGCCGCGCACAGGGTGGAGGTGTGGGGCGCCGCCGGGATCGTACGTGCAAGTCTTGCCGCCCGGGTGGTGCGCGATTCCGCACTCGTCGAGCGACTGTGGCCGGCGCCGGTGGCCATCTCGCCCGCACAAGGTGTTCTTTTCTAAGCGTTTGGCGCTGCCGTTGTCCGGGTAGTGCAAAAAAAACGCAAGGCGGCGCCGTTCTTGCTCATGCGCTGGGTTGCAGCGGCATGTCGCTGCATGTTCGACCCGCAGTCCTTCCGCGTTCCCACATTTCCGAATTCCGAACACGTCATGCGTTCCAGGAGACCGGTTATGGCAGCGAGCTTCGAGTTCACCCCGCAACCACCGCTGTCGCCCATTGTGGGCGTGAGTGTGGACCAGTTGGTCAATCAGGCTGTCAAGCGCAGTCGTCCGCATTTACGAACACGTGGCCAGCATCTGCATGTAGAGGCGCTTTCCGCGCCGATTCAGGTGCGCGGCGAAGGGGAGGCACTGGTCGAGGCGCTCGCGCAGTTGCTGTGCGCGGCTTCCCTGTCGGCGGGCCCGCACGGGCTTATTTTTCTTTCGGTCATGCAGGTCGTATGTAATGCGACGCTGGTCGTGCGCGCCGAGCGCAGCGAACGGCGGGCGACAGTGCAGCAACCGCACTTCGATGACGAGCAGTGCGACTGGCCGGCCGTGGCGCGCGTCGTTGCACTGCAGGGCGGTGCGATCTCGGCTCGCAGCAACGAGGACGGCCATGCGGAATATGCGTTGACGCTGCTGACCGTGCCTGATGAATCCGCCGCGGTCGGGCGCCGCGCGCCGTGGATCGGTGGTCCGCCGCGTCCGGTGTGCCGTGTGCTGGTCGTGGATGACAGCCCGGATGCCGCCGACAGCATGGCGTGCCTGTTATCCATACGCGGCCACGAGGTGCACGTGGCCTACGACGGGCCGAGCGCGCTGGACAAGGCCATGGCGCTGCGTCCCGATATTGTGTTGCTCGATATCGAATTGCCTGGAATGGACGGCATCGAAGTCGCACAGGCCGTGCGGGCGCGGGCGGAAGGGCGATGCCCGACGTTCATTGCCGTGAGCGGCTATGGAGAGCGTTCGACATTGACGCTGTTCGACCTGCATCTCACCAAGCCAATCGACCCCATCGTGCTGCTGCATTCGGTGGAGCATTACGCCGCCGCTGTGCCCTCGCTGCAACTCGAATCATGAACGCAATACAGTGTGTGAAATACGGTTGCGTGATCCGAGATCATTCGTCGAACAATGGGATTGCGCCATGGCGTACACACAGTCAGAATCGATCGTGTGATTTCATCTCTCACTGGTGTGATTCACGCTGAACCGAAGCAACAAGGGTACAAGTCCATGACGCCGAAGCGTTCCGCCGCACTGCCATCTGCCGGGCTCGAACACGCGCGCATCATCGAGCGGCCCGACGGCTACTACTGGGTTGACGAGTCCGATAGCGAAAACGGCCCATTTCGCACACTCGCCGAAGCAGTAGCGGACATAGAAGCAAGTGGCGATACGGAGTCCGACGTGCCGGACTATGAATCTCTTGAAGAAGCCGAAGCGGAGTTGGGCCTGAACTGGATCGACCCCGTGACCGGCGAGCCCGGTGAAGAGGGCGCGCCGCGCATCGAAGACCATTGAGATCAGCATTCGGCGCAGTCGTCATTAAGATGACGCGAATGGGCATGCAAAGCGCCCGAGCGCGTCACATCGACGAGGACAGTGGATCAAAGCGGATGGAAATATTGCACATCTCCGAATCGCTCGCCGACGGCAGCAATGCGAACTCCGTCGCATTTGGCCGGACGCCCTGTGACGGAACTCCGATTGGCATGCAGATGCAAGGCGCCGTGGCACACGGCGTGCAAGAGCGCTAGTGCTTTCACCTTTTCCTCCTCCTTTTAGGTGAAAGCTTAGTCGGCGGCTTCAGGGCCGCCGTTTTCTTTTCTATTGCAGCCCGACACAAGCGAAAAGCAATCGCGTTTCGTTCCGGGTTTCTCAGCTGCAATCAAAGCGTCGGCGTCGGTGCGCCGGCATATGTGCGTTCGTGCGCTTCCTGGCAGCGTATGCACCGGATCGCGGTCGGTTGAACTTTCAGGCGCGCAGGCTCGATCTCATTGCCGCATTGCACGCATATGCCATAGCTGCCATCGGCGATGCGTGCAAGCGCGGCTTCGATGGCCTGCAATTCGTTCGCATCGCGCTGGCTCTCGGCCAGGTCGGTGTGCGACAACAGATCAGCCATCGCGGCGTCGCCTTCCTCGATCAGTTCATCGATCTGATCCGAACTGGTCGGATCGCGCGCCGCTTTCATTTTTTCGCGCACGTCGTCGAGCAGCGTCTTGCGGCGCTGCCGCATGTCCTGTTCGATCGCCTGAATTTCCTTGTCGTCGAGCATCTCGATCCCCTCAACTGGCATGTTTGCCGAATCTTTTGCAAGGGGCGCGCCCGTGAGCGGAGTTGAATCCCGCTGCGATGCCCCCATAATTCGTTTAAACGGGAGCAATTAATGAGTGAGTTTTCTTTTGAAGTAAGTACCCAGACTTTCGCGGATGATGTCCTCGATGCATCGCATGCCGTTCCGGTAGTGGTGGATTTCTGGGCGCCCTGGTGCGCGCCTTGCCGCGCGTTGAAGCCCACCCTCGAAAAACTTGCGGACGAATACGCGGGGCAGTTCCTGCTGGCCAAGATCAATACGGACGAGCACCCGGAAGTTTCGGCGCAGTATGGCGTGCGCGGCATCCCGAATGTGAAGGCGTTTGTCGATGGTCGGATGGTGACCGAGTTCACCGGCGTGCTGCCGGAGGCGGGCGTGCGCCAATTCATCGAAGGCATCCTGCCCGGTCCGAGCGAGCGCGCGCGCCGCGCCGCGCATGCCGATCTCGACAACGGCGATTTCGACGCGGCGGAACAACGCTTGCGCGAAGCACTGCAGCTGGACGAGCGCAACGATGCCGCGCGCATCGATCTGGCCGAGTTGCTCGTGGCGCGGCAGGCGCATGAAGAAGCGGAGCGCGTGGTGAACGAGTTGTTACCTATCCACCGTGACCCGCGCGTCGAGCAGATCGAAGCGCGCATCGCGATCTGGAAAAAAAGCCGGGCTCTGCCTGATCTGAGTGAATTGCAGGCGCGGATGAGGACGCATCCCGAGGATCTCTCCGCGCGCCTCGCTTACGCACAGCATCTGGTCGTCGAAACGCGATACGCCGACGCGCTGGAGGCGTTTCTGGAAGTGGTGCAGGGCGATCGCGGCGAGCTGCGCGACCAGGCGCGGCAGGGCATGCTGGAAGTGTTCAACCTCGCGGTCGAGAGCGCCGCGATCGTGAGCGATTACCGGCGCCGACTGGCGACCGCATTGCATTGAGACGGGGCGCTATTGGCAACGGCGCGAAAATTGCGGCACAATCTGCGGCGATTGCCCCGACGGACGCCCGTTCCGGCAGAGGAAGGTCTCGACAGACATAGGTCGTAGCATCGAAGCGTCAGCGAAGCTCGCAAGCTTCGTCGCCGCGTCCCTTGCGCGGACTTGCGCCTGAAGACGCAGTGATCCTTGCCGCTTTGCGTCCGGGGCACACCTGGAGCGGCGAGCAAGGATGCCCGGTAATGTTCCGCTGATTCTCACGCTGGACTACCACGGTGTTCCGCATCGCTGGGTGACTTGGCAGCAGGCTTGTTTCTACTATGCCAAGAACCTGGTGGCGTGGACGCTGGGCGATGTCGCGTTCACCGTCTACGGCGGCGTTTCGCGAATGACCGGCGAGCGTTCCAGCATCAGCGGTCACTCCATCATCGCCATCAAGGGCAAGGCGATGGCGATCAGGGCTTTCAACCAGATTCCTCCGCTGAACAATCGCGAGCTGTTTCGTCGCGATCGTCATCTGTGCGCCTACTGCGGCGGCGAGTTCGGTTTTCTGCGCCTGACGCGCGATCACATCCGCCCTGTTTCGCGCGGCGGCCGCGATACCTGGATGAACGTCGTCACGGCCTGCCGGCACTGCAATGGCCTCAAGCGCAATCGCACGCCGGAAGAAGCGGGCGTGCAGCTGGTGTACGCGCCGTATGTGCCCAACAAGGCCGAGTATTTGATCCTCACCAATCGCAAAATACTGGTCGACCAGATGGAGTTTCTGGTTCAGCACGTCGCCGCCAACAGTCGGGTGTTCGATTTGACGACGCGACCGATACCCCACGAATTGGTCGCCTGAAGTGCGTGTGTGTCCGAGACAATGCGCCGGACGCGCAATCGCTCCGGTCATTACGTCTTTTCGCGCTGACGCGCTTTGCCTGTGAGTGATCTGTCCGACGGATCAACCGCGTGCCTGGTGCCGGATTACTGGGCGGCGGCCAAGCAAGCCCTGGCGCAGTGCGATCCGGTGCTCGACGCGATCATCCACGCGCACCCCGACGTGGCGCTGCGCAGCCGCGGCGATCCGTTCAATACCTTGATGCGTTCCATCGTCGGCCAGCAGATATCGCTGAAGGCCGCCGACAGCGTCTGGGCGCGAGTTTGTCTGGCCACCGCGCCGATGCCTGAACAGGTCGTGTCCCTCGGGCATGAGCGCCTCGCCGCTTGTGGACTGTCTCAGCGCAAGGCCGAATACATCCTTGATCTTGCCCAACACTTCGTCGACGGTACGTTGCATGTTGCAGACTGGCCGTACATGGACGACGAAACGGTGATCGCCGAGCTGATGCAAGTGCGCGGCATCGGTCGCTGGACCGCGGAAATGTTTCTGATGTTCAACCTGTTGCGCCCCGACGTGCTGCCGGTCGACGATCTGGGTCTGCAGCGTGCGGTGAGCCTGCTGTATTTCGGCGGCGAATTCGCCGGGGTCGAACCAGTGCGGCATGTCGCGCGGGACTGGGCGCCATGGCGCTCAGTGGCGACGTGGTATCTATGGCGCAGTCTCGAACCGGTGCCGGTCGAGTATTGAGAGCGCTACGGTTCGCTAAGCAGCAAAGCACGCGTGAAAAAGCGCCGGAAAGCCGATGCAGGCGCGGCGGATTCTGTGCTCAAAGTGCCAGATAATCGGCCTCTCTCCGCCGCCCGATTCTCGGTTGCGCGCGACTTCCGTTAGAATTCGGCTCCATTCCAAACCGCATCGGCCGGCTGCGCGGAGCGCCTAACACTTCGCTCAAACGTGCGGCACTATGAAATCGACCTTCCTAGAATTCGAACAATCCGTCGCTGAACTTGAGGCGAAAATCGAAGAACTGCGCTTCGTTCAGGATGACTCCGCAGTCGATATTTCCGAAGAAATCGGACGTCTGCAAAAGAAAAGCCAGGCGCTGACCAAAGATATCTACGCCAAGCTGTCGCCCTGGCAGATG
>DATCWO010000153.1:0-21585 GCA_036566325.1 Burkholderiales bacterium
AGTTCCGCCAGGCGCAACCGTCAGTTACGCCGAAATCGCCAGGCGCATCGGCGCGCCGAAGGCGGTGCGTGCGGTGGGCGCGGCATGCGGTGCGAATGCAATCGCGGTGGCGATTCCCTGCCATCGCGTCGTTCGCACCGATGGTGGATTGTCGGGCTATCGCTGGGGCGTCGAGCGCAAACGCGCACTGCTCGACAAAGAAGCGCAGCGTGAATGCGCGACTTGAATGACGCTGGAGCTGTTTGAAGGAACGGCACAGGGCGGGCGTGAAGCACTTGCCGAGGGCGCGGTCGTCCTGCGCGGATTTGCAGTGCCGCATGAAGTGGCGATATTCGCCGCGCTGCAAGACATTACGGCCCAGGCGCCGTTTCGTCACATGATTACGCCGGGCGGCTATCGCATGTCCGTGGCAATGACCAACTGCGGCGCGTACGGCTGGGTCACGGACCGCACCGGCTATCGCTACGACGGCATGGATCCCGATAGCGGCAAGCCCTGGCCGCACATGCCCGATGCTTTGGTGCAGCTGGCGCGGGACGCTGCGGCGAGCGCCGGCTTTGAAGATTTCGTGCCGGATGCGTGTCTGATCAATCGTTATGAACCGGGTGCGCGGCTTTCGCTGCATCAGGACAGGAACGAGCGTGATTTCAGCGCGCCGATCGTTTCGTTGTCGCTCGGTATTCCAGCCGTTTTCTTGTTCGGCGGGTTAAGGCGCGAAAACAAACCCCAACGCGTGCAATTGCAGCATGGCGACGTGGTGGTATGGGGCGGGCCGGCGCGGTTGCGCTATCACGGCGTGATGCCGCTAAAGGAAAACCATCATCCGCTGGTGGGCGGACATCGCATCAATTTGACCTTCCGCAAGGCCGGCTGAAGCCGACGTTCGGCGGGCCTGCTGGAGCCTTTGTCCGCCCATGACTTGCTTTTCACTCCCGCGCCTTGCACATTGCTGGACTTTGCCGCACGTCTGTCCGCCTTGAACCCTCACGCTTCGCTTCCCGCAACGGGAATTGCTCCGACTCCCGCACGTCCGCGCAACGAATGGCGCGTGATTCGCCTCCTCTTGCCTTACCTGTGGGAATTTCGCGTCCGGGTGATCGTCGCGCTGGTTTTCCTGACCGGCGCGAAGGTCGCTAACGTCGGCGTGCCGCTGCTGCTGAAGGAAATTGTCAATTCGCTCGACAGTACGACGGCGGTCTTGGTGCTGCCGCTGGCATTGCTGTTGGCTTATGGCGCGCTGCGCTTCGCCACCATCCTGTTCGCGGAACTCCGCGATCTCGTCTTCATTCGTGTCACACAACGGGCGATTCGTCGCATCGCCCTGAATGTCTTCCGCCACCTGCATAGTCTCAGCCTGCGCTTTCACCTGGCGCGACAGACGGGCGGCGTATCGCGCGATATCGAGCGCGGCACCACGGGTATTTCGCGCCTGCTGTCGCTGATGCTGTTTTCGATCATCCCGGTCATCCTGGAGTTCGGACTGGTCGCCGCGGTTTTGCTGACCAAATTCGACTGGCGCTTTGCCGCAATCACCTTTACCGCGGTCGCCATTTACATGGTGTTCACCGTGCTGGTGACGGAATGGCGCATGGAGATCCGCCGCGAGGCAAACGAGCTCGACTCGCAGGCCAACACGCGCGCCATAGACAGCCTGCTCAACTATGAGACGGTGAAGTACTTCAACAACGAAGACTTCGAAGCGCAGCGCTACGACCACAACCTGCAGCGCTACGAAGCGGCGGCGGTCAAGACCGAGGCGTCGCTGGGCCTGCTGAATATCGGCCAGAGTCTGATCATTGCGGTGGCGCTGACATTGCTGATGATCCTGGCGGCCGATGGCGTGGTGCAAAAAAACCTGACGCTCGGCGACCTGGTGCTGGTGAACGGATTATTGATTCAGCTTTACATTCCGCTCAACTTTCTCGGCATGGTGTATCGCGAAATCAAGCAGTCGCTGATCGACATGGATCGCATGTTCAGCCTGCTGGAAGCGCATCGCGAAGTCGAAGATCGACCGAGTGCCGTGGAGCTACCACCCAGCGGGCTCTCGGTGCGCTTTGACAATGTCGACTTCAGCTACGAAGCAAACCGTCAGATCCTGCATGCAGTCAGTTTCGAGGTGCCGGCCGGCAGCAAGATCGCGGTGGTCGGGCATTCCGGGTCGGGCAAGTCCACGCTCGGCCGTCTGCTGTATCGTTTTTACGACGTCACGTCGGGCCGCATCGCTGTAAACGGAATCGACATTCGCGCGTTGAAACAAAGCTCCCTGCGCGGCGCGATCGGCATCGTTCCGCAAGACACCGTGCTGTTCAACGACACCATCGGCTACAACATTCGCTATGGCCGGCCTGACGCAAGCGACGCGGAAGTGATCCAGGCCGCGCAGGCCGCGCACATTCATGACTTCATCGTGAGCCTGCCGGAAGGTTACGAAAGCAAGGTCGGCGAACGCGGGTTGAAACTATCCGGCGGGGAAAAACAAAGGGTTGCGATTGCCCGAGCGCTGCTGAAGAGTCCCCGCATCCTGATTTTCGACGAGGCAACGTCAGCCCTGGATTCGAAATCCGAGCAGGCGATCCAGGCCGAACTCGATCGATTGGCCGAAGGACACACGACGCTGGTGATCGCGCATCGTCTTTCGACCGTGATGGACGCCGACGAAATTTTGGTCATGGATCACGGCCGCATCGTCGAACGGGGTGGGCATCGTTTCTTGCTTAGTGTGGGGGGGCAGTACGCGCAGATGTGGGCGCTGCAGCAGCAGGAGCGTGAGGATGAGGGTGGAGTGGCGTGAGGGGCGGCGGCGTGAAGGCACGTTCACGCCGCCGCGACCACCACGGCGTCGAATTTGTCCGGACAACGCGTACAAAGATCGGCAGCAGAGCGGAACTGTTGCTCATTTGAATTTTAAGTACTGTCTCTAAGCTGTTATTTTCGTTGCACGGTAGATCGTCGGCTCGGTACACTAAAAGGCACTTTCCGTGAGGGCGGGAAGAGACGGAGGCCTTGTCCTTCCGACAGGTTTATAAGCGGGGTAGGGGTAATGAAATCAAGCTGGGTTCGTATGGCCGTCGCGGCTGTCGCGTTGACGCTCACCATGGTGGCCGGGCCGCTCATGGCCGCCGAGCGTGCCGAACCCAAGCTCAAATCCGCCGCCGTGTTGGTGATGGATCAGGAAACCGGCGAGATTCTGCTCAGCCACAACAGCGAAAGCATCACCCCGATTGCTTCGCTCACCAAGTTGATGACGGCGCTCATCACCGTCCAGGCCGGCCTGAATCTGGACGAAGTCATCGAGATTACCGAAGCGGACGTCGATACGCTGAAGGGCACCGGTTCGCGCCTGCGCGTCGGCAGTGCGTTGACGCGCGACGATCTGCTCAAGCTTGCTCTGATGGCATCCGAGAACCGTGCGGCATCCGCACTCGGCCGGTCCTACCCCGGCGGCAAGAGCGCGTTCGTCGCGGCCATGAATGCCAAGGCGCACGCACTCCACATGACGGCAACGCATTTCGTCGAGCCGACCGGCTTGTCGAGCGCGAACGTTTCAAGCGCAGAGGATCTGGCCAAGCTCGTGCGCGCCGCGCACGAAATGCCGCTGATCCGTGAATATTCGACCAGTGCCCGGCACGAGGTGCAGCTCAAGGGCCGCACCGCCGAGTTCGTCAACACCAACGCGCTGGTGCGCGGCGGAAGCTGGGATATCGGTCTGTCGAAAACCGGCTACATCACCGAGGCGGGTCGCTGCCTGGTGATGCAGGCCAAGTTCAACGCCCGCTCGGTCATCATCGTGCTGCTTGATTCGATCGGTAAATACACCCGCGTGGCCGATGCCAAGCGCATCCGCGAATGGCTCGATCCGAGTTTTGCGGTCGAGCGCCCGCGCATCGTCCGCTCCAAGGCGGTCAAGGTGAAGGCGAAAGTGGTGAAAAAAGCGCCCACGAAGCGGGTCGCCAAGACTCGCGTGAAAGCCAAAATCCAGGCGGCTGCGCGCTAGACGTGGTGAAGCGCCCCTCGGCGATAAACGGGGGCGCGAAGAGTGTCCGCTTTCACGATCTGCTCGGTCCGCAGACTTCCTTTCTCGCTGATGTCCTGAGCGGGCTCGCACGCCCGCAAAAAAGCATTCCGCCCAAATATTTTTACGATGAGGCGGGCTCGCATCTGTTTGAAGCGATCTGCGAGCTGCCCGAGTATTACCCCACTCGCACGGAAATCGCGCTCATGAAGGCGCGCATCAGCGACATCGCGATGCACCTCGGATCGGGGGTGCAGCTCATCGAATTCGGTTCCGGGGCGAGTATCAAGACGCGTTTGCTGATCGAAGCGCTGCGGCCGGCGAACTACGTGCCGATCGATATCAGCGAGTCGGCGTTGCGGGAGGCGTGTGAGCGGTTGCACCTTGCTTATCCCGCGCTGCATATCAATGCGGTCTGCGCCGACTTCACGCAACCGCTTAGCCTACGCGCGCCCGTCGTCATGTTCGATGCACCCCGCGTCGTTTACTTTCCCGGCTCCACGATCGGCAACTTCACCCGAGCTGCGGCGCAAGCCTTCCTGAGCAACATCGCGGCCATGCTCGGCGGTGACGGCAAGCTGCTAATAGGCGTCGATCTGAAGAAGGAGCGCGCCGTGCTGGAAGCGGCTTACGACGATGCGCAGGGGGTGACGGCCCTGTTCAATCTCAATCTGCTGGTGCGCATGAACCGCGAACTGGGTGCCGATTTCCGCGTCGAGCATTTCCGTCATCGCGCGTTTTATGACGAGGCGCTGGGGCGGATCGAAATGCATCTGGAAAGTCTTGCGGCGCAGACGGTGCGTATCGCCGGGCAGGGCTTCGATTTTCGGCGCGGTGAGACCCTCCATACCGAAATCTCGTGCAAGTACAGCGTGTCCGAATTTCAGGATATGGGGCGAGCTGCTGGTTTCCTGCCGCTCGACGTGTGGACGGATGCCGAGCGCCTGTTCAGCGTTCACCTCATGAGCGTACGAGCACCGAAATGACGATCCTCGGGCGCCCCTCCAAACCTCGGACACAACCCGGCAATTGCGGTCGTCTGTTGGCGATCGGGAACCTCGAAAGAAGCGCCGTTTGGGGCTTTTTTTGGTGTTTTGTGGTGCTAACAGGTGGTTGATCTCGGCCAACCGTGACAGAGTTGTCACATAAGACAATACGGCGATTTTTGGGACTACAATGCCGCCAAACAATAACGACAAGATAGAAAAAAAGCTGTTGGTTCGCAGGACGTTCGCGGTGAAAAAAACGCGCCGCGTGCGCTTATCGATCGCAAGTGAGGAGACACAGGTATGAGTATCAAAGAGGAAAAGAAAACCGCAACGTCCCGTCGTAAATTTCTGACTGGTGCCGCAGCGGCTGGTGCAGGGGCGGCCACACTCGGTTTCCCGTCCATCGTCAAGGCACAGGGGCCGATTACCATGCGTTGGCAAAGCACTTGGCCAACCAAAGACATCTTCCACGAGTACGCGGTCGATTTCGCGACCAAAGTCAACGACATGTCGGGCGGCGATCTCAAGATCGAAGTGCTGCCTGCCGGCGCGGTGGTGCGGGCTTTCGACCTGATCGACGCGGTCAGCAAGGGCACCCTTGATGGCGGCCACGGCGTGGTGGCTTACTGGTACGGCAAGAACACCGCCATGGCGCTGTGGGGTTCGGGGCCTGCCTTCGGCATGGACCCGAATATGCTGCTGGCCTGGCACAAGTACGGTGGCGGCAAGGAATTGCTCGCCGAGATCTACAAGAACCTCAACTTGAACGTTCAGTCCTTCCTGTACGGGCCGATGCCCACCCAGCCGCTGGGCTGGTACAAGAAGCCGATCACCAAAGCCGAGGACATGAAGGGGTTGAAGTTCCGTACCGTGGGACTGTCCATCGACATTTTCAACGGCATGGGTCTGGCGGTTAACGCGTTGCCTGGCGCTGAAATCGTACCGGCGCTGGATCGGGGTCTGATCGATGCCGCCGAGTTCAACAACGCTAGTTCCGATCTCGCGCTCGGCTTCCCCGATGTGTCGAAGATTTGCATGCTGCGCAGTTTCCATCAGTGCTCCGAGCAGTTCGAAGTCATCTTCAACAAGACGAAGTACGATGCACTGCCAGCCAACATGAAGAACCTTGTTGCCAATGCGGTGGAGGCTGCATCGGCCGATATGTCGTGGAAGGCGATCGATCGCTATTCCAAGGACTACATCGAAATGCAGAAGCGCGGCGTCAAGTTCTATGCGACGCCGACTTCCATTCTGCAGGAGCAGTTGAAGGTCTGGGACAAGATCGTGGCGGAGAAATCGAAGGAAAATCCGTCGTTCAAAAAGGTCGACGA
The DNA here is from genome assembly GCA_036566325.1 of Burkholderiales bacterium. Classification (GTDB taxonomy): domain Bacteria; phylum Pseudomonadota; class Gammaproteobacteria; order Burkholderiales; family SG8-39; genus ZC4RG42. The sequence goes on from DATCWO010000153.1 coordinate 6,336, forward strand.
CTCCATGCGAGCGTTCGCTGAACGAGCGACAAAGTGGCAGAACGACACACTGGTCGATTTCAAGATCGCCACGAACCACTTCTTCGGCTCAAAGAAAAAGGCGTCTTAAAACGCATCGAGGCCGGTGCGCTCCTGCGCATCGGCCTCTTCAGCCGTCGCCGGTTCATATTAATGACGACCCCACATTTCACCATGCACAATTCGCTCGGATTCGTGCTCTATGGGTGTGCATCGCTCGCCAATGACAATCACACATTTCATTGAAAGCATCGACCGCGTCAGTGAGTGGTCGGGCAAAATTTGCTCGTGGCTGATCATCGTCCTGACCGCCGCGGTTTGCATCGAGGTCGCGAAGCGCTATCTGCTCAATGCGCCTACCGCCTGGATGTTCGACGCCACTGCCATGCTGTACGGCACCTTCTTCATGATGTGCGGCGCGTATACGTTGTCCAAGAGCGGTCATGTCCGCGGGGACTTCATTTACGGCTCGCTGCGGCCGCGCATACAGGCGACGCTGGATCTCATGCTGTATTTCCTGTTCTTTCTCCCCGGCATCATCGCGCTGGGGTATGCCGGCTATGAGTACGCCAAGATTTCGTGGGCGATACGAGAACACTCCAGCGTCATGGCGGACGGGCCGGCGATCTATCCGTTCAAGACGGTGATTCCCATCGCCGGAGCGCTCGTGCTGCTGCAAGGTGTGGCTGAAATCGCGCGCTGTGTGGTCTGCCTGCGTACCGGCGAGTGGCCGGCGCGCGCCAAGGACGTGGAGGAAATAGACGTGGTCGAAGGGCAACTGGCCGACAGTGAATATGTCGACGAAGAATCGCGCAAAGCTGCTATCGACAGCGCGCACCGTATTGATGAAGCTGCCCGTCAGCGTACCGATGCAGGGAAAACCGAATGAGCGATCCTATACTCGGCTTGACCATGCTCGGCCTCATCGTGGTTGCCATCATGATGGGCTTCCCGACGGCGTTCACTCTCATGGGTCTGGGCATGCTCTTCGGCTTCGTGGCCTATTACACCCCCGGTCAGGTGTGGACCGATAACCTCGTTTTCGATCTGATGGTCGAGCGCACCTACGGCGTGATGATCAACGATACGCTGGTATCGGTGCCGTTGTTCGTGCTGATGGGTTACGTCATCGAACGAGGGGCACTCGTCGATCGAATGTTCTACAGCATTCAGCTCGCGTTCCGCAAATTGCCCGGTTCGCTTGCGGTGACGACGTTGCTGGTTTGTACCTTCTGGGGAATCGGCAGCGGCATTGTCGGCGCGGTCGTTGTCCTGATGGGCGTCATCGCGATGCGACCAATGCTGGATGCGGGTTACGACGTCCGACTTGCTTCAGGAGCCATCACGGCCGGGGGAACGCTCGGGATACTGATTCCGCCGTCGGTCATGCTGATCGTTTATGCGGCGGTCGCCGGCGAATCGATCGTGAAGCTCTATGCCGCGGCGATGCTGCCCGGCTTTTTTCTCGCGGCGCTTTATCTCGTCTACATCATCGGTTGGTCGATGCTCAATCCCAAGATTGCGCCGAAGCTTGAGTCCGACAAGTTCGTGGTACATGTGCCGACCTGGATGCGCACCCTGGAACAGGGCTATGGGCGCTACATGTTGCCTGCATTGCTGAAAGCGGTGGCCACCCCGCGCCGCCTGCTGGACGATGTGCGCTCTGCCGGCGAATCAATGCGTTACTCGGCGATTGTAGGCAATCTGAGCGCTGCATTGATACCCCTCATCGTTGTGGCGATTACGTTCGGCACGATCTGGTGGTACTTCATGATTCATAACGCGCCACCTGACGTATCGTCCGTGGCCGAGCCCGTTGCGATCGAGCAGTTAGAGACGCTTGGTGGCAGTGTCGGGTCACCGAGTGGCGAGCCCGGGGGTGAAGCGTTGGAATCCCTCGGCAGCGACATTGCGGTCGAGCATTCGGGAGCGGGCGTCACGCCGGAAGGGTTTACGGAGGGCTTTTTCGGAGCGCTGGCGGGTACGCTGCTCGTTCTTGCGGTGTACTACCGCAAGTTCGACGCCGAGCAACTGGTCATTCTCAAGATGCTGGCGGCCTCGGTGTTGCCGCTCGGGATACTCACCTTTGTCGTGCTGGCGGTGATTCTGTTCGGCATCACGACGGCGACGGAATCCGCGGCTATCGGCGCGGCCGGCGCGTATCTGCTCGCCATTGCCTCGGGTCAGTTGACTTGGAAAAAAACCAGGGAATCGGTCTACCTGACCGCCAAGACAACTGCAATGATATGCTGGCTGTTCGTCGGATCGTCGCTGTTCTCTGGAGTGTTCGCGCTGCACGGCGGACAGCAATTGATCGAAGCGTGGGTTCTGAATATGGACCTTTCGCCGATCCAGTTCATGCTGCTCGCGCAGGCCATCATCTTCTTCCTCGGCTGGCCGCTGGAGTGGACGGAGATCATCGTCATTTTCGTGCCGATCTTCATTCCGCTGCTGGCGCATTTCGATGTCAATCCGATTCTGTTCGGAACGCTGGTTGCGGTGAATTTACAGGCGGCGTTCCTGTCGCCCCCCGTCGCCATGTCAGCCTTTTATCTGAAGGGCGTTTCTCCGCCTCACGTCACGTTGAATCAGATCTTCGCCGGCATGATGCCGTACATGTTCATCGTGATCATTTGCATGGTCTTCATGTACATCTGGCCGGGTATGACGCTTTGGTTGCCGGAATTTTTGTACGGCAACTAGTAGGCTAGAAGTATCGCTATGAAATCGGGGGAGTCGGCGTGCCGGCTCCCCCGTTGGTTTTGATACGCATGGGCGTCTGATCGATCAGGTCGGGTTGCCCAGCCCTAACTTCGATCCCCGACTCTCGTAGAATTCCGCAAGCTCGCAAAAAAGAACATACGAGCGACACGGGGAGAGAGGGATGCAGGCACTGCTGCGTATCAGCCGAGGCATCGATGCGTTGAGCGCGCGCGTCGCCGTCATTGCGACGGCGTGCGTACTGGGTGCTTGCGCCATCAGCGCGGCCAACGCCGTGTCGCGCTACGCCTTCGACCTGAGTTCCAACGCTTGGCTCGAAGCGCAGTGGTATCTGTTCGCCGGCATGGTCATGCTCGGCGCGGCGCATACGCTGCGTCGCAACGAGCATGTGCGGGTCGATCTGATTTACGGCCGCGCATCGGAACGCACGCAGGCGTGGATCGATCTGATCGGCACGCTACTGTTCCTCTTCCCTGCGATCGGTTTGATGGCCTGGCTTGCCTGGCCGATGTTTACCGGCGCGTATGCCATCGGTGAAGTGTCGAGCAACGCCGGCGGCCTAATTCGCTGGCCGGTCAAGTTATTACTGCCCGTTGGATTTGCGCTGCTGATGCTGCAGGGCGTCAGTGAAGTCATCAAACGCGTCGCCGTGCTTGCCGGCCGGCGCGTGGTCGAGCCGGATCATTACGAAAGACCGCTGCAATGATCGGCCACGAGTGGATGGCGCCGCTGATGTTCGGCGGCCTCGTGGTTTTCCTGCTGTTCGGTTATCCCGTCGCCTTTGCGCTTGCCGCCGTGGGGCTCGCCTTCGGATTCATCGGCGTGCAGGCCGGTTTTTTCGAGTTCGCGCTGCTGCAGGCGCTGCCCGAGCGTGTATTCGGCATTCTGTCCAACGATCTGTTGCTTGCCATTCCCTTCTTCACCTTCATGGGTGCGGTGTTGCAGAAAAGCGGACTGGCCGAGGAGCTGCTGGAAGGCATCGGACAATTGTTCGGGCCGGTGCGCGGCGGACTGGCGTTCGCGGTCATTATCGTCGGTGCGATTCTCGGCGCCATTACCGGAACGGTTGCGGCCTCGGTCATTGCCATGGGTGCGATCGCGCTGCCGGTGATGATGCGCTACGGTTATTCCATGCGCGTGGCGACCGGCGTCGTCGCGGCGTCCGGCACCATCACGCAGATCATTCCACCTTCGCTGGTGCTCATCGTGCTTGCGGATCAGCTCGGCCGATCCGTCGGCGATATGTACGCCGGCGCGATCGGCGCGAGCCTGCTGCAGGTGTTGCTGTTCTGCGGCTTCATCGCTGCGCTCGCGCTGATGCGTCCCGCGCTGGTGCCCGCCTTGCCGCCGGAGGCGCGCACGCTCAGAGGCATGGCGCTGGCGAAAAAAATCGCCTGGGGCGTGCTGCCGTCGATCGGACTGATGTTCCTGGTGCTCGGCACTATTCTGCTCGGCCTCGCGACGCCGACCGAAGGCGGCGCCATGGGCGCGGTCGGCGCGGTCATCAACGCCGCCATGCATCGTCGACTGAACTGGTCAATGGTGTGGCAGTCCAGCGAAGCAACCATGCGCCTGACCGCCATGGTGATTTTCATTCTGATCGGCTCCACCGTGTTCGGCCTGGTGTTCCGCGGACTGGACGGCGATCTGTGGATCGAACATCTGTTGAGCGACCTGCCGGGCGGCGTCGCCGGCTTCCTGATCTTCGTCAACGTGCTGGTGTTCGTGCTGGCGTTCTTTCTCGATTTTTTTGAAATCGCGTTCATCATCATTCCGCTGCTTGCGCCCGTGGCCTACAAGCTGGGCATCGATCTGGTCTGGTTCGGCGTGCTGTTGGGCGCGAACATGCAGACATCGTTCATGCATCCGCCCTTCGGCTTCGCGCTGTTCTATTTGCGCGGCGTGGCTCCGCGCGAGGTCAAGAGCGCCGATATCTACTGGGGTGCGCTGCCCTGGGTGGGACTGCAGTTGCTGCTGGTGGCGATCCTGATTGCATGGCCGGAACTGGTGACCGGCATGCTGGATAAAGTGAAAGTCATCATGCCGGGCGATGTCATGATCGACATCGATGTGCCGGTTTACGACACCGGCGGCTTCGATGGCTTTCCCGATGAGCCCGCACCGTGACCGCATATGTTCACGCGATCGTCACGGCGGCTTAACACGCTGTCCCTAATCTCCGTGCCGCGCCGGCGCTTCATCGTCGGTGTCCTTCCCTCTCGGCAGCATCAACTCGGGGCTCAAATTGGAAAGCGATAAGACACGGATTGAAACAAAGGAACCGTCCCGGCGATCGTTCCTCAAAGGCGGCGCGGCACTGAGCGGCGCAGCAGTGATCAGTGCGGCGACGCTCGGTGTTCTGGCGGCGCACACGGCGCAAGCCGGTGAGCACGGACAAGGCCATGGCAGCGATCGGAAACGTGGCCGGCGCGCGGGCAGCAGCTACTACGGCGAAGTGTCGCCCAAGCCCGATCAGCATGGCGATGCGATTCTCGCGCTGCCGCGCGACTTCGAGTACGTGACGTTCAGCAGGACCGGCAGTCCGCTGTCCGACGGTTCGCCCTGTCCGTCGCGTCACGACGGCATGGCCGCGTTCGATGGCCCCGGCCGAACCATCCGCCTGATTCGCAATCACGAGATTCGCAACAATCCGGCCGCATCGTTCCCTTTTCCGGTCACCGGGCCGACGCATACCCGCTACGATGACAAGGCCATGGGCGGTACGGTGACGGTGGATTTCGATCCTCGGCGTAAACGGGTGGTGCGCGAATTCGTCAGTTGCAACGGCACGCTGAACAACTGCGCCGGCGGCTACGCCTATCGCAACGCGGGCTGGATCACCAGCGAAGAGAACACGGGCGGCGTGAAGCAGGGCTATCTCAAGCCGCATGGCTACAACTTCTTCGTGTCCGCCCATGCGAACTCGGCAGTCAAGACTGCGCCGCTCAAGTGGATGGGCAGGATGGCACATGAGGCCGCGCTGGCCGATGTGACTGGCGTGCTGTACGAAACCGAAGACAGCGGCAACAACTCCGGTTTTTATCGCGCACTGCCGAATGACCGACGCAATCTCGAAGCCGGCGGCAGATTGCAGATGCTCGCGCTCAAGGAGACCTGGCAGGCCAACATGTACGTCGGGCAGACGGTGGGCAAGCGCCTCGCCGTGCAATGGGTGGATATCGCGATGCCCGATCCGGATCTGGAAAACGGCGCGCCGACTTGCTTCCGGCAAGGCCGCGACAATGGCGCCGCCGCGTTCAATCGTCTGGAGGGCATCTATTTGTCGCAGGATGGCAGGTCCGTTTACTTCCTTTCCACCAGCGGCGGCGACGCGAAGTACGGCCAGTTGTGGCACTACATTCCCGCCGACGGCAAGTACACGCTCGAAGACCAGCTAGTGTTGGTATTCGAATCGCCCGATGGCAGCGTGCTCGATTCGCCCGACAACCTGTGCATCAGCCCGCGCGGCGGCATCCTGTTTCAGGAAGACGATGCCAGCGGCGATAACGATACGCATCCGCTGGCGTCTGGCATGAGGGACATCAATCGACTGGTGGGCATGGGCCGCTTCGGCGAACTGTTCGAGTTCGCCTTGAACGTTCATAGCGAGTCCGAATTCTGCGGCGCAACGTGGAGTCCGGATGGTGAAATTCTGTTCGTCAACCTCCAGGGTGGCGATGTCGCCGACTCCGGCATGACGTTGGCGATCTGGGGGCCGTGGGAGCGCGGTCCGCTGTAATCGTCTCGAGCCTCAAACGTTGCTACGGGTAGTCAGGTATGTGCGAATCGGGCCCATTGTCGCCGCGACTTGCATGGTCGCGGAGCATCGTGGCGCGCGTGGTGGTATCGTTTAGTCCCCCATTGCCACCACACAGCCACGATGAAACCACGCGTACTCGTCACGCGCGCGAATTTTCCAGAGGTGCTGGAATTCCTGCGCAGCCATTTCGAAGTCGAAGACAACCAGGCGGACGAAGCCCTGACCCCCGAGATGTTGCGCAAGCGTTTGAGCGATAAGGACGGCGCCCTGTTTCTGCCGATCGATCGCGTCGACGCGCATACGCTGGAGGCGTGCCCGCGGCTGAAGGCGGCGTGCAATGTCGCCGTCGGCTACAACAACATCGATGTCGCGTCGTGCACGGCGCTTGGCATTTTGGCGACGAACACGCCCGATGTGCTGACCGAAACCACCGCTGATCTCGGCTTCGCGCTGTTGCTGGCCTCGGCTCGCCGCATGGCCGAAGCGGAGCGTTATGTGCGCGCCGGGCAGTGGGACGGCTGGGCGATCGAACAGTTTCTAGGACAGGACGTGCACGGTGCAACGTTGGGGATCGTCGGCATGGGGCGCATCGGTCAGGCGATTGCGCGACGTGCGCGCGGCTTCGACATGCGCGTCCTCTATCACAATCGCAACCGCGTGCCGGAGTCGGTCGAGTCGGCGCTGCAGGCGCAGTACACGGCGATGGATGCCCTGCTGCGTGACAGCGATTTCGTTCTCCTTACCCTGCCTTACAGCGCGGCGGCACATCATCTCATCGGCGCCGCCGAACTGGCATCGATGAAGCGCACGGCGGTGCTGATCAATCTGGGGCGCGGCGGTGTGGTCGACGACGCGGCGCTGGCCAGTGCCTTGCGTGCCGGAACGATTTTCGCGGCCGGCCTGGATGTGTACGAAGGCGAACCTGCGCTGCATCGTGATTTTTACGAACTCGAAAACGTGACGCTGATGCCGCATATCGCCAGCGCAACGCGTGCAACGCGCGTCAAGATGAGCATGACTGGCGCACAAAACCTTGTTGCCGCATTGAGCGGCGAACGCCCGCCGAATCTGGTCAACCCCGAGGTGTGGGACAAACGCCGCAAATGAGCGCCAAGCGCGCATCGACCGGCGCCGAAGTCGGAACACCCGGCGCAGTGAAAGCCACGGCCGCAATGCGGGCGGGGCGCCTGACCGCGCACGCCTATGCCGAGCAATGGCTCGCGCGCATCGCCGCGCGCGAAGCGGAAGTGCGCGCCTGGATCGATTTTGATGCAGAGCGCGCAATCAAATTAGCGGATGCATGCGATGCCACGCGCGAGTCAGGCGCCGGGCTGGGCTTGCTGCATGGCGTGCCGATCGGCGTGAAGGATATTCTCGCCACGGCCGATCTGCCGACGCAAATGGGTTCGGCGCTGTACGCCGGCCATCGCCCTGAGCACGACGCGGTCGTGGTGCAGCGCCTGCGCAGCGCCGGCGCTTATGTGATGGGCAAGACCGTCACCACCGAGTTCGCGTTCATGCATCCCGGCCCGACGCGCAATCCATGGAACCTCGCGCACACACCCGGCGGTTCGTCTTCCGGGTCGGCCGCCGCGGTCGCAGCCGGCTTTGTGCCGCTTGCCATTGGCACGCAGACGAATGGTTCGATCATTCGCCCGGCGGCTTATTGCGGCGTGGTGGGGTTCAAGCCGACGGCGGGTACGGTACCGGGCAGCGGCTGCTTCGTGTACAGCGAAACACTCGATCAGATCGGCCTGTTCGCGCGCAGCGTGGCGGATGCCGCGCTGTTTGCCGCTGTGCTTACCGACGAAGAGTATTTGCCGGCGCACGAATATGTACGCGCCCGCCCGCCGCGCTTTGCCGCCCTGGCGAATTTTCCGTGGAATGCGACGCAGCCGGAAGCGGCGCGGCATTTCGACGCGACGCTCGATCGCCTGCGCGCACGCGGGGCAACGATCGAGCCGCTGGTTTTGCCGCCGCTCGTGAGTGAGGCGCAGGCTGCCCATCGCACCATCATGTATTACGAAGCGGCGCGTCAGCATGCGGACGCCCGCGCGAGCGGAGGCGCCGCGCTGAGCGCGACGCTGCGCGCTGCGCTCGATGAAGGCGCGGCGATTCCGGGCGAGCGCTATCGCGCGGCATTGGCACTTCGGGCAGCCATCATGGAGCAGTTGAACGATGTGTTCGAAGACCACGATGCCGTTCTCAGCCCGTCGGCGTCGGGCACTGCACCGGCAGGGCTGGATGCGACCGGCGATCCGAGCTTTGCGACACTATGGTCGTTGACGGGCGCACCGGCGATATCCATTCCTGACGGATGGTCGAGCGAGGGGTTACCCTTCGGCCTGCAGATTGCCGCAGCAGGTGGCGCGGATGCATTGCTGCTCAGCGTGGCGCAGTGGTGCGAGACCGGCCTGGCGGTGCCGTCGAATCCGACCTGAGTCCGAGTACGCCCCGAACATGACCACCGGCATAGTTTTGTTTGCGCATGGCAGTCGCTCGCCGGGCTGGGCCGAGCCTTTCGAGCGCATCAGGGAGCGAGTCGCCGCGCAACGACCGGATGCGCGCGTATCGCTGGCCTATCTGGAACTCATGTCGCCGAATCTGCACGACGCCGTCGACGCGTTGGTGGCGCAGGCTGTGGACCGGATCAGCATCATGCCGTTGTTTCTCGCCAGCGGCGGACATTTGAAAAGCGATTTGCCCCGGCTCGTGGATGAAGCGATCGAACGCCATCCGCGACTGCGTGTGCGCGTGCTTCCGCCGATCGGCGAAAGTGAAGTGATGCTGCAGGCCATCGCGGACTGGGCGGCGGCCGACGCATTCGAGACCTGATCATGGTGAGAACGATCAAACGGGCGTGTTTCCCGACTGCACAGGATGCGGAAACGGCTTTCTACGAAGCCTTCGAACGCGCTGACTTCGAGGCGATGATGAACGTCTGGGCGGAGGATGAGGAAATCGCCTGCGTGCATCCGGGTGGCCCGCGTCTTGCTGGTTACGAGCAGGTGAGCAAGAGCTGGGCGGCGATGTTCGATGGTCGCGGGCGTGTGCGCGTCCATCTGACCAATCAGGTTTATACGCAGGGCATGTTGCTGGCGGTGCATAGCATGCATGAAAACATTCTTATGCCTGGTGAGCCGAAGGCGCGCTTGCCAATTATCGCGACCAACGTTTATATCCGCAGCGGCGACGGCTGGCGCATGCTTATGCACCATGCTTCGGCAGCGCCTGTGCCGTCAGGTGTCATCGCCGATGAGCAGAAGATACTGCATTAAAAATCCGTTTCACGTGCAGACGGTGCGGACGCAACAGCAACAACATCCATGAACGAAGCCCACACCAGCGCACAGACGGCGCGTGATATCGCAGAGTTCGAAGCAGCCGCCGCGCAGCAATCCTCATCTTATCGCGCGCCATGGTGGTTGCCCGGCGCGCATTTGCAGACGATCTATCCGGTGCTGTTTCGCCGCCTGTCGCCGGTCCCCGTGACGCGCGAGCGATGGGATACACCGGACGGCGATTTCATCGACGTCGATGTGCTCGACGGCCCGGCCGATGCACCGCTCCTGGTGCTGTTTCACGGACTTGAAGGCGGCTCGCGCAGCCATTATTCGCGCGCCATGATGCAGGCGGCGCACGGTCGCGGCTGGCGCTTGCTGTTGCCGCATTTTCGCGGCTGCGGCGGTGAGGCTAATCGTTTGCCGCGCGCCTACCATTCCGGCGACACGGTCGAAGCGGAATGGATTCTGCGCAAGGCCTTCGAGCGTGCTGCCGGCCGGTCGCTGTATGCGATGGGCGTATCGCTGGGCGGCAACGTATTGTTGAAATGGCTGGGCGAGCAGGGCGAAGCGGCGTCGCGCATTGTGCGTGCGGCTGCGGCGATCTCGGCGCCGCTCGATCTGATGGCAGCAGGGAATGCGCTGGAGCGTGGCTTCAACCGGATTTACGCACGCATGTTCCTTGCTACCATGGTTGCCAAGAGCATGGATATCATTGCGCGCTTCCCGGGTCTGTTCGACGCCGAGCGCGCAGCGCATGCCCGTACGCTGCGCGAGTTCGACGATGCCGTCACTGCGCCGTTGCATGGTTTTGCCGATGTGGCCGACTATTGGACGCGTGCCAGTTCGAAACCGTTGTTGCGCGACATCCGCGTGCGCACGCTGGTGCTGAACGCACGCAACGATCCGTTCATGCCGGCGCAACATTTACCCGAGCGCCACGAAGCGTCTGCCACGGTCACCCTCGAATTTCCCGCAACCGGTGGCCACGTCGGCTTCCTCAGCGGCTCCTTTCCCGGACACGTGCGCTGGATGCCTCAGCGTGTATTCGAATTCTTCAAATCAAGCGAGGCAGGTCGATCATGAATCAGGTTCCGCAGGAAATTTTCAAGGCTTACGATATACGCGGCATCGTCGGCAAGAGCCTGACGCCGGAAGTCGTCGAGCTGGTCGGCCGTGCGCTGGGCACGTTGTGCCGCGAACGCGGCGGCAACGCGATCGCAATCGGGCGCGACGGTCGCGTCTCCGGTCCTTCGCTGGTCAAGGCATTGGCCAGCGGCATCCAGTCGACCGGTGTCGATGTGCATGACGTCGGCATGGTGCCGACGCCGGTGGTGTACTACGCGGCGCATCAACTCGGCACCGGCAGCGCCGTGGCCGTGACCGGCAGTCACAATCCGCCCGACTACAACGGTCTCAAAATGGTGATTGCCGGCACTACGCTGTCCGGTGATGAAATCCAGGCGCTGCGCGCGCGCATCGAGCGCGGCGAATTCACGCAGGGCGAAGGTCGCTATATCGAAGAAGACGTGCGCGAAGCCTATTTCAAGCGCGTTACCGACGATGTGAAGCTTGCGCGCCCGATGTCGGTAATTGTCGATTGCGGCAATGGCGTTGCCGGCAGCATGGCGCCCGAGTTGTATCGCCGCATGGGCTGCACCGTGCACGAACTGTATTGCGACGTGGACGGCACCTTTCCGAATCACCACCCCGATCCGTCGAAGCCTGAAAATCTTCAGGACGTCATCGCGTTGCTGCGCAAATCGGATGCGGAGATCGGTCTGGCCTTCGATGGCGACGGCGATCGTCTCGGTGTCGTGACCAAGGATGGCGAAATTATTTACGCCGATCGACAACTCATGCTGTTCGCCAGGGATGTGCTCACGCGCGTGCCGGGCGGCAAGATCATTTACGACGTGAAGTGCACGGGAAACCTTGCGCCGTGGATACGCAAGCATGGTGGCGAGCCGGTGATGTGGCGGACCGGTCACTCGTTCATCAAGGCGAAGTTGAAGGAAACCGGCGCACCGCTGGCCGGCGAAATGAGCGGTCATACCTTCTTCAAGGAGCGCTGGTTCGGTTTCGACGATGGCCTGTATGCCGGCGCGCGGCTGATGGAGATTCTCTCGCGCGAGAAGGACCCGAGCGCGCTGCTGAAGGTGCTGCCCGACTCGGTGACCACCCCCGAACTCAACATCAAGTTGCGCGAAGGCGAGCCGCATCGACTCATCACCCAGTTGCAGGCCGGCGCCAATTTTCCGGATGCCACCGACGTGATCACGCTGGATGGATTGCGCGTGGAATACGAAGACGGCTTCGGGCTCGCGCGCGCGTCGAACACGACGCCGGTGATCGTGTTGCGCTTCGAGGCGAGGGATGAGGCCGGCTTAAAGCGCATCCAGGAAGACTTCCGGCGCATGCTGCTGGCCGTCAAACCGGACGCGGAGTTGCCGTTCTGAAGTGCGCGATTAAAAGTTGACGAAAAGCCCGGCGTTGCCGGGTTTTTCGTTTTGGCTGCGTTAGAATGCGCCCGTCATTGGGGAGTAGCCGCCTCGCGTTCAGCGAGGAGGACACATCAACAGACTTGGCTGCGAGGCCATGGTGTGTCCAGTCGATCAGGCCGGGCGAGACCTTTGGCACGTGCACCGGTCACGGGTCGGACGGCGGTCGCGCGTGTCATGGGTGCGTTACCGTTCGACTCCCCGAGTATCCATCTTGGAAGCTTTCTTTGTGTCCACGCTCGCCGTCACCATCGGCGAGATCGGCGACAAGACGCAGTTGCTGGCGTTCATTCTTGCCACGCGTTTTCGCAAACCCCTACCCATCGTGCTCGGCATTCTGGTTGCGACGCTGGCCAATCATGCGCTCGCCGGGCTGGCCGGGAACTGGATCCGTGCCGCGCTCGAACCGGAAACCCTGCGCTGGGGGTTGGGCGCATCCTTTCTCGGTATTGCCGCCTGGGCGGTGAAGCCGGACAAGCTCGACGAGGCGCCGAGTACCCTCGGTAGTTACGGCGTCTTCATGGCAAGCCTGATCGCATTTTTTCTTGCCGAGATCGGCGACAAGACGCAGCTGGCGACCATCGCGCTCGCAGCCAACTATCCATCGCTCACTGCCGTGGTGGCCGGCACGACCCTCGGCATGTTGCTGGCGAATGCGCCGGTGGTGTTTCTCGCCGACAAGGCCGCGGCGAAAATCCCCTTCAAGGCGGTTCGCTATACCGCGGCGGCGTTGTTCGCCGTGTTGGGCATTGCGGTGTTGCTCGGCTTCGAGTTTGGTTAAGGCAACTTGCGTCGCACATGCAGCGTCTGCGTTGCGCGTGCGACGACGGTGTCTTCTTCATCGAGGATGTCGACGCTAAATTCGGGCAGGTCGCGTTCGCCCTCCGCGGTGCGGGCGCGAATATCCTCCAGCGCCTCGTCTGGAATCGCGAAATGCGCGCGTACCCTGCCGCGCGCCGGCTTGAAAAATTCGATGCGCCCGCCCTTGTGCGACACGACGTAGTCGTGGCCCAGGGCGCGCGCCGCGATCAGCCAGTAGAACGGATCGCTCATCGAGAACAGCGAACCGCCGAAGTGCGATCCCATGTAGTTGCGATTGAACCAGCCGAGCTTGAGATCGACGTCGATGTCGCGCCAGTTGGGCGAGATGTGGCGCACGCGTATGCCTGCGCAGCGATACGGTGGCCACAGATTAAGCAGGAAAGCGAACCATCGCGGCGATAGGCCGCCCAGAAACTTTACGAAAACGCTCCCCCTTCTTGCTGCTTATAGTTTGCCGCCGTGCTCGAAGCGCCGCAGGATTTCGTCACCGCGCTTCACTGCGTTGTCGAGCGCCGCTTTCGGCGACTTCGTCCCCGCCCATACCGCTTCGAGTTCTTCGTCGATGATCGCGCGAATCAGGGCGTGATTGCCGAGCCGGACGCCGCGCGAATACGCGGTCGGCTTGCCGGTGTGCGTGACGGTTTGAATCGATATGTCCGCGCCGGGCTTCACGTCGTAGTAACCGGCTTTTTTGGTCAGGTCGTAGGCCGCGCGCGACAACGGCAGATAACCCGTTTTCTGATGCCATTTGGCCTGCGTGCCCGGTTGCGCCAGATAAACCAGAAACTCCGCCACGCCTTTGTACTCCGCGTCCTTTTTGCCGTTCATTACCCAGAGCCCGGCGCCGCCGACGGCGGTGTTGTAAGGCGCGTTGTTGATGTCGTCGTAGTAGGGCATTGGCATGACGCCGAAGTCGAATTTGACGTCTTGCTGAATATTGGCGTACGCGGCAGACGAGGTGGTGAGCAGTGCGCATTCACCGCGCTTGAACAACGCTTCGCCTTCGTTGCGTCGGCCCGCGTAGGTGAACAGACCGCTTTTCACCCAGGAGGACAGCAGCGACATGTGGCGGATTGCGAGTCGCGTGTTGAACGTGAGTTTCGTATCGAGGCCATCGAAGCCATTGTTGCGCGTCGCGAATTCCTGACTGTGCCAGGCGAGCGTATTTTCCAGCAGCACCCACGCCGGCGAGGTTGTGGTCAGCCCGCAGGATGCCGCGCCCGACTGGCGCACTTTCAGTATTGCGCTTTGCACGTCGTACCAGGTTTTAAGTGGCACGTTGGGGTCGACCCCCGCTTTTTTCAGCATGTCGCGGTTGTAGAACAGCACCGGCGTCGAGACGTTGAAGGGCAGACCGATCAGATTGCCCTTCGAGTCGGAGTAGTAGCTCGAAGCGGCCGGTGAATAGGTCTTGGGATCCAGGTCTTCGCCTGCGGCTTTTAGAACCTGGTACACCGGCTTGATGATCTGCTTGGAGGCAATCAGGTTTGCCGTGCCGAGATCGTAGATTTGCACGATATCCGGCGACTTGCCTTCGAGAAAGGCGGCGCGAACGGCGCCCACTGCTTCGTCGTAGCTGCCTTTGTAGACCGGTACTACTTTGTAGTCCGGATGCTTGGCGTTGAATCCGTCAGTTAAGTCCTGTAGCGCTTCGCCGAGCGCGCCGTCCATCGAGTGCCAGAACTGGATTTCCGTAGCGGCATGAGCGCGCGCCACGAATAGGGAGAGAACAAAAAAGAGGCCGAGACAGAGACGGCTGAAGTGCATGACAACGTCCTTCGATTTATATCCGAGTGATTATAGAAGCGCCGTCTCCTCATCCGGGTGAGTGGGCGCGTTTCGTTGGGCAATATTCGCGCCTTTGCCTAATATGGAGCGTTACGAACAGTTGCGTGTCCGAGTCCACACGGTCAGGTATGTTGATTGCGGTGGTCGTGCTGTGATGAATCGATTCCTCCTCCTCCTGGCGGTGACGTGCTTGTTGGGCGGATGCGCGTCATGGGGCACGCCGCGGCCACCCGCGCCGACGGTGGAGGAAATCGTGCAATGGTCGAATGACAAGGTTGCGCCGGAAGAAATCATCGAGCGAATGAACAAGGCGCGCGCGGCCTACCGGCTCGCGGCCAGCGAACTGGCCGACCTCAAGT